>JAQTYS010000328.1 GCA_028688175.1 Methanothrix sp.
GGGGTAGATTACCATCCATATCCCTTTCAAAAGTAGTGTCCCTGCCTATGGACTTGGCCTCATAGCATGAAGTTGAGTAGATTAAACAGCGAGCATGTCACATAATAGGCGTCCTATACCCGCAAAAGCTTTTTTAAATGTATCTATTGCTTAGATCAGCATCCTGAAAGTCCAATCGAGGGCGAATTGTGACCGACCACCTGATACCAGGAATAATCAAACTTTTTTCGCACTCGAAACTCTATATATCTGTGCATACATAGATACATGTCATCTAAAACAATTTCCATTCGAGATGATATATACGATCTTCTCAAAAGCGCGAAACGGGAGGACGAGAGCTTTAGCGATGTCATAGAAAGGCTGCTCAAAAAGGACAAAATAGATCTATCGGAATACTTCGGAGCCCTCAAAGACAGTCCATTGCTCGACAAGATTGAGGCTGATTCCAAAAGGGTAAGGGAGACGGCGAGGTCGAGAATTTGATCATCTTAGATACCAGCGCTCTAATCGACCTGTTTCGAGGCGGAAATGAGATCTTAAAAATAGTGGACAATGATGACGTGGCATCGACCGCCATTAGCTATCACGAGATCTATGTTGGCATCACGCGCAATAAAGCAAAGGCTGAAGAAAGATTCTTTACGAGATTTTTTTCCGATACTAAAATATTAGATCTGAATAGAGCTTCTGCGGAAAAATCAAGCGAAATCATGAGCAGGCTTTTTGCCTTGGGGATTTCGGTTAATGCATTCGATGTTTTGATTGCTGGAAATGCGATGGCAAATGGAGCAGAGACCCTGATAACACGAAATAGAGATTTCGAGTCTATTGCTAAAGTGACAGAACTGAATATGAAGGTTTATTGATTGAGGATACATGGCTGAATACGGTGAGTGGAATCGAAAGGGCGCGTCACTCAGTGATAAAACGGCACGCAAAGAGTACAAGGTGGATCAGGAATTCATCATCAAAGGCATAGAGGATGGCAAACTCGAATTCCGCTATTCATCCGTATGGGGCAATCCTTTTATCAGGATTCTAAGACGCCAGTTTGAAGAATACATCACATCTGAGCTGGGACCGGAATACCTAGCAAAAGCCAGGGGCAAGATTGAGCTGCAGAAAATCAAGAAAGAGATAGCTGAAATAGAGCAACAGATAATCGTGCTTTCAACCAGGAAAGAAGAGCTACAGGCCAAGAAAGCCAAGCTTGAGGAAATCATGTCAATTACTGCTGCAGGCAAGTCATCCAGGAAACTGAAGCTAAATCTCAAAGCGCCGAAAAATATAAATGAACAGCCTCCTGCCTTTCCGTAATAGCTGGCAGCAGCAAAAAGAGGGAAATCGACGAGGATAGATCCAGATGGCCACCTTTGATGAGATTCATAGTGCATCAGTTCAGATGGCAACGGGATGAATAGAGCGCTCCTCTGTCTGGACAACGGCGAAATATATTACCACTCTCATGAGCTTGTCGCCGAATTTGTGGAGCAGCATATGCCACGCGACTTGGCCCGCGTCCAGGATCTCTTCAGCCACCGCGGCGCCTATGGCAGGTTCAAAGATCTCCTGGATCGTAGGGGACTATTAGAGAAATGGTATGATTTCGAAAACCATCGTGATGAAGAGGCCCTGCGGGAGTGGTGTCGGGAAAACAAGGTCGAGCTAACATCCGCATAAGCCTTTTATATTAGAAGCGTAGCTTCACTTTGGTTCAATGGATTATTTCGCCCCATAACAACGGTGAGCGGGCGGCGTCGGGCTCTGACCCGGGGCTGATCCAGTGGATTAACTCCCTGGAGGACAAACTTGGCTAAACCAACTACTGGAAAAGAGAAGCCTAAAAAGGCTGAAGAAAAGCCTAAGAAGGCAGCCGTAGATGAAAATCTCAGGTACATAGTTCGCATTCTAAATACAGACCTTGTTGGAAAGCAACAGGTTCACATGGCTCTGACGGGCATTAAAGGTGTGGGCCGCAGATGCGCCAAGGTCTTTACCGATAAAGCAGGTGTGGACCCCTATGCCACATTGGGCCTGCTTCCCGATGCCGAGATCGATAAGCTGAAGAAGGTCATCGAGGAGGACGCCACCAAGATCCTGCCAGTCTGGATGGTCAACCGGCGCGGTGATATCGAAACCGGCGCTGATATCCACGTTATGGCCATGGACCTCAACATGACACTGCGCGAAGACCTGGACCTCATGAAGAAGATGAGAAGCTACAAGGGAATCAGGCACGAGAGGGGACTGCGTGTCAGAGGCCAGAGGACCAGATCATCCGGACGCACGGGCGCCATCGTTGGTGTCAGCCGTAAGAAGGAAGGAGCACCAGCCGCAGCACCAGCTGCAACCAAGGAGTAGGTGGTAAACAATGGGATATCCAGGCAAGAGCCGCAAGATGTACGAACGGCCCCGCACTCCCTGGCAGGCGGAGCGCATCGCTGGGGAAGTAGAGGTCGTCAAGGCCTTTGGACTTAGAAATAAGAGAGAGCTTTGGAAGGCTCAGGCATTTCTTCGCAAGTACAGGCAGATCAGCAGAAAGATGCTGGCAGCCGTCTCCATCGGCCAGGCACCACCCGAGGCAGAAGCCATTCTCGCTCGCTTAAAGAGATTGGGAATGCTTAAAGAGGAAGGAGATCTCGATGCCGTGCTTTCCATGCAGGTCGCCGACGTCTTGGAGAGGAGATTGCAAACCCAGGTCTACCGTCAGGGGCTCGCCAATTCCTTGAAGCAGTCTCGGCAGTTCATAGTTCACGGCCATATTCAGGTCGCCGGGCGCAGAGTTGATGTTCCGGGATTTCTGGTAAAGCGGGGCGAGGAAATGAGCATTGATTATTACATGGGTTCCCCAATGGCCAAGGAAGGCCATCCTGAGAGGGCATCCCGAACATCCAAGGTGGGTGCTTAAAAATGGCAGAAGGAAAATGGGGCATTGCCCATATCTATTCGTCCTTTAACAACACGCTTATCACCATCAC
>JAQTYS010000329.1 GCA_028688175.1 Methanothrix sp.
TTGAGTATATGCACGGTCAAGTGCGAGAGTTGCTTACCAATTACGGTAAGATCGACATCATGTGGTTCGATTTCTCCTACGATAATATGAGCGGAGAAACGTGGGAGGCAACAAAGCTGGTCGAGATGTGCCGGTTGCTCCAACCAGATCTGATCATTGATAACAGGCTTGGGGGAAACATCAAAGCAACCGAGCCTGAGCCCTATGCCGGGGATTTTGCCTCACCGGAACAGATCATCCCACCCCAAGGGATGCGTAATGAAAAAGGGGAGCCTATTCCCTGGGAGGCCTGTGTGACCTTGAATAACCACTGGGGTTATTGTGCCAGGGATCGGGATTACAAGTCGGCAAAGCAGGTGGTCAGGGGCCTTGTGGAATGTGTTAGCAAGAACGGAAACCTGTTGCTAAATGTGGGGCCCAATGCCCGGGGACTGATTCCGAGCGAGTCGGAGGAGATCCTGCGGGAAGTTGGTAAATGGATGGCAAGGAATGGTGAGAGTATCTATGGATGTGGTATGGCTGATCTGGTAAAACCCGAATGGGGTCGCTACACCCAAAAGGGTAATAAGCTGTATGCCCATGTATTAGATCGGCCCATTGGACCGATTCCCTTGGCGGGACTAAATGGCCGGATCAAAAAGGCCCGCTTGTTAGCAGATGGATCGGAGCTGCGGGTGGGGACCCCCTGGAACGCCGTGGATTTTCCGGACTATGCCTTCATTAATCTAGGTGCCGCCAATTTGCCCGATGAAATAGATACGGTGATCGAACTGGAACTGTACTAACTGGTTGCAGCTTGGAGGTGTATCTATGAGGACGGTGCAGATCCAGGACGGGCAGTTTACAGATAGTGCCGGCAGATCTGTCATTTTGCATGGGATCAACATGGTCTGCAAGGATCAGGGGCGGAACTATATCGGTCCGTGGACCCGGGACGATTTTGCTAAGCTGAAGGAGTGGGGCCTGAATGTGATTCGGCTGGGGATCTTTTGGGATGGGGTGGAACCCCATCCCGGAGAGTATGATGATGCATACTTGGACCGGAATGCCGAGCTGATCAAGCTGGCCGCGGAATATGGGATCTGGGTCGTTTTAGATATGCACCAAGACCTGTTTGGATATCCCTATGGTGGTGGTGCCCCCTCCTGGGCGGTGCTAACCGATGGCAAACCACATGTTCCCACTAAAATATGGAGTGATGCCTATCTGCTTAGTCCGGCCATCTGGCAAGCCTTTGATAGCTTTTGGCAAAATCGTCCTGCGGTGGATGGCCTGGGACTACAGGATCACTACGCTAGAGCGTGGCGCTATGTTGCTTCTCGTTACCGAGACTATGATCACGTCATTGGCTATGACATCATGAACGAACCCTTTATTGGCTCAGCGGTGAACCAGATCCAACCGTTGATGTATGAGCAGTTTCACAAAGAGTGGGGACGGGCTAGGGAGGATATGGACTTCGATGAGCTTTTTGCAGCCTGGCTCGATCCGAAAAGGCGACCAGAACGTCTAGAGATTCTCAATGATGTAGGCAGATACGCCCGGGTCATTGGGGCAGTAACAAGAGGGTATGGACAATTTGAGTGCGGTATTCTGTCTTCCTTTTATCAGCGGGTGGCCGAGGCGATCCGTAGTGTGGATCAGGACGGGATCATTTTTCTGGAGACCAACTATTTTGGCAATATCGGGTTCCTAAGTAATATTCAACCGGTGCGAGATCAAAGGGGAACTAAGGATCCATCCCAAGCCTATGCCCCCCACGGATATGATCTGGTCACAGATACGGAATCTCCCGAAGGGGCTAGCCCCCAGCGACTGAGGTTTATCTTTCAACAGCATGAACTTACGAGAAACCGTCTACAAGCACCCATGTTCGTCGGTGAATGGGGTGCTTTTTACAACTCCCAGCAAACCAAAGACATTGCTTTGTGTATCAAAGACATCTTTGAGCAGTTGCTCTGTGGCGATGCCTATTGGTCCTACGAGGGGCCGCACATGGCGCAACTGCCATTCTTTCCAAGCATTAGGCGGGGATACCCTATGGCTGTATCCGGGAAGATTCAGCACTATTACTACGATGCTGACACCGGGTATTTTGAATGCACTTGGCAGGAGGACGGTGGAAATGAATCAACCACGATCTATTTACCCGATTGCACCAATCCAAGAGCATGGCAAATACAGTTAGCACCTGAAGGAAGCAGTTTCTCCCTAGAACCGCTCGGGGAGACTGCTGGCTACCTACACATTCCTCCGTGGAGCCCTTGTTGTGGTACTGTGCGGGTGTTACGGGTAGAAGGAACCGATTGAGTCTTGTATATGAGAACACCGAAGGAGGTAGTAAGGATGTGGAAAAACGTTGCGGCTGTTCTGATCTTACTGATCTTCGTTGTGGTAATCATTTGCACCATGCCATCGGCGGGCAAGGAGGAGTGGAACAATAACCCTGAGGTTTTCCAGGTGAACCGAGAACCGGCCCATGCTACATTTATTCCCTTTGCCGATGTGGAAACTGCCCTCAAACAGGATCCGAAGGATTCGCCGTATTACCTACTGCTAAATGGGCAGTGGTCCTTTCACTGGGCGGAAAATCCTGGGGCAAGACCGATGGATTTTTACAAAGAGGACTATGACATTAGCCAGTGGGATCAGATCAAGGTTCCTAGTAGCTGGCAACTAGAAGGCTATGATTATCCCATTTACACAAATGTGACTTACCCTTGGACGGGCTATGAGAATCCCCGTCCACCAAAGGCCCCCACTTTGTATAATCCCGTTGGCTCTTACCGGCATACTTTCACCATACCGGAGCAGTGGGAGGGGCGGGAGGTATTTATTAGTCTTCAAGGGGTGGAATCGGCTTTCTATCTGTGGGTCAACGGGGAACAAGTGGGATATAGCGAAGATAGCTTTACCCCGGCGGAGTTTTACATGACCGAATATCTGCAGAGGGGTGAGAATACCCTGGCCGTT
>JAQTYS010000330.1 GCA_028688175.1 Methanothrix sp.
TATGGCCGGATAAATGTAGAAAACGCCATAAAAATATTAAGCGATTGCTATGATCCTTACACCAGGATGGTCCGCCCGGCCAATTTCCCCTCCTGGACAAACAACATCCTCTGCACCATTTGCGCTCTATATCCTGATTTTGCCTATCAGGCTAAGGAGCCGGTGGGCAAGTTCAAGGCCCATATCGCCAACATGTGGAGCCTTATATCCTATCCAGAAACTGGCGATCTATGGCTGGCGATAAAGGATTTCCCTGCCCAATATGGTGGATATGAATATTTCAACTTGCGAGAGATGCTGAGTTCTTTGCGTTGATTTGATTGCAGAAGATGATGCGGGAAGCCCTCCCGCGCCATCATTTCGCTGTTGGGTCCATCTCCCAGATGCCAAAGGGGTTGTTTTCAGTATCCATGCAGACTACAAAATATCCCATTCCAGGAACGGCGTTCTTGGGGACGATAATCTTCCCGCCCAGCTTTTCTACCTTCTTCGCATATTCGTCCACCGACGGCACTCCTATGTAGTTTATCATTTGTTGCTCGGGGTGCATTCTCTTCATCATGCCCCCACCAGGAGCGCCATGGACATCGATCATCATATAATCCATGCCTGGCATGCCTATAATATTCCATCCAAATAGGTTGGAATAGAACGTTTTTGCCCTTTGCGTATCATCCGCAGGTATCTCAAAGTGTACTATGCCTGTCATTTCCTTCATTCCTCCAGGTTCTCTAAATCTATCATTTCAATTTTTTCAGGAGCTCTTCCAGTCGGTCCATGCTTTCGGTTGCGCCTTCCTTCATCCCTGAGTTGAACATACCGTCGCGATCCTCAACAGTCTGGAATAGATCCGTGACGGTTAGTTTCGTCTTGCCCTCTAACTCCTCGAACAGCGATTTTTCCCGTATTACATGTCCCGGCATACCCTCAAATTCAAAGGTGTGCACTTCCCTCTCCGGCGGCACGATTTCCTGATAGGTGCCTTGGAAAGCGTACTCATTGCCATCCTGGTCGCGCTGGATGAATCGCCAGACGCCTCCTGGTTTTACGTCCATCCTTTCAACCGTAGTCGTAAATCTCTTCGGCCCCCACCACTGCGGTATGAGATCAGGATTCGTGCTCGCCTTGAAGACCAGTTCGCGAGGCGCGTCAAAGATGCGGGTTATGACGATCTCCCGGTCTGTGGGAAACTCAAACTTTGGGGTATCCAATTTCTCAGTCTCCAGGTACTCGGCAAGCTTGTCGAGGGAATCCTTCCCATCAAATCTTAATAATGAAAGAGCTTTAATTAGATATATAGTTGATCTGCATGGGGCGAAAGTAATTATGTGGCGCTGTCAGTTGCAGCATTCTCACACAGCTTAATGAAGCAGAAAATCCCTGGTCCTCTCGCTTTCTTTGGCTTGGCTTTCATCTTGTCTTGCGGGTGCTTTGACTGTTTGAGTCTTCTTGGCCTTCTTTGGCGGCTTGCCTTTGCTGCGCTTTGATTTTGCTTTTGGCGCAAGATCTTCCTCTATCATCTTCGGGGGCGCTTGCAGACTTGCTTTTGACTCTCGTAGTGAGAATATCATCTCCCGCCCTTTCTGTTCCATGACGATCTTATCCTCTCGGCCAAGCCAGCCCAGCGCACAGAAGACTTCTTCACGGCTCAGGGATGCAGTCTTGACAAGATGGGTGATATTACTTGGACCGTATTGGTTAAGTGCTCGCCATACGACACCTGCTTTCGTGCCAAATAATGATTCAACAGTTGTTTGAGTCATAATACATAAAAAGTCACAATTCCTATTATATGAATACATAGGGAAAACGTGTGCTTTCCTAGACTGCATTATTGTTATTGAACGCGGCAGAAGTCATAGTTGATAATTTTAGCCCTGCATTTCAGCGGCTCCTAACTTAACTGTCCTATCATCGGATGTCGTGTTTGCCCTGCCATTAATCAGAGGCATGACGGAAGAACTGTTCTGACTTGAATTGCTATTACCGGTTTGGTTAATGGATGAATTAGTGCTAAATTTAGAATCCAACGAGGGCGATTTTGCCTGCAATATCGCATCAGGATTGCTGCCAAGGTTGTCCCTGACAAACTCATCAAAGGAAGACATATCGATGTTCGTTGCCCGATCGCCCATAAAGCTGGTTGAAGAGCCTCCTCCGCCGGAGACCGAACAACCCCCAGAACAACCTCCTTCTACCTCAGGAAGATAGATGAATACGGATGAAATGACCACCAGAAACAATATCTTATGCTTGACACTAATCCCCATGATTTTTCGGTTAGGGGGGCCTTTGGTTAAAAGCCCTTCGATAAGTCTACCTAACTTGAGTAATAACCATCGTCCATGATTTAGATACACCTCTCACCAGCTAATTTTTTCCACTCTCTATATAAGGCCTGTATTTGCCGATCCCTTATCATGATGAGGGTTTTTACATCGGGAATCATGAAATTTATGCCGCCAAAAGTGAGTGTATCGCAGCGGGCAGCTTGCAAGAGCGGGAATTCATCGCCCATCCATATTTCGTTAATGAAGATCTGCACTGAGAATGATTTAAAAATTATTCTAAGGAAATGAACATCATTGATTCCGGTTACAGATTCCATATTGCCGACCATTCTTAGCGCAGATACAATCCGATCGGCTTCTTCGTAAGAGCAACAGATATCGATATCTTTCGTGGCATCTTTCAAGCCATGCCACATAAAAGCCGCACCTGCGAATAGATATGCATTGGTTTCTATTTGAACTTTCGAGCCAACAAAGGCCAAATCCGCTAAAAGCTGTGCCTTATTTTCAATCAAATTTATCTTGCCTCCTGAGATTGCCTATATCTATGGAAGGGCTGGCGAAATATCGCATAACCCCGGCTTATCGCCATTAGGGATAAGTCTGTATATCGCTCCATTCAAATTCAATTCTACGTAGTCACCCATGGGCTTCGCATCGAAGTTGTGAGTCAAGAGAAA
>JAQTYS010000331.1 GCA_028688175.1 Methanothrix sp.
CTTGACATTCAAAAGATCCATCTGGAAGAGATCGCAGAAGCCAAGGAAGAGGGGCGTACAGTCCTTTATATTTATCAGCGGACCTGCCCCATTGGCCATCGATGGTTCAACGGGTATTGCTATCCGGACTTACTGGATCCAGTGGTTACCGATGCCTTTTTGGAGTCTACATATGAATTATACAAGGATTACCTAGAGGCAGACTTTGGCAAAACGATTCCCGGCGTGTTTACCGACGAACCAGCTTGTCACTATCGTTCCCACGCACCACTGCTTAGTTATCAGTGGACGCCGTCATTTCCACAATGGTTCAAGGAGAAGTACGGCTATGAGATCAAGGAACATTTTCTCTCACTGTTTTTTGACATAGGCGAATATGAAAAAGTCCGCTACGATTTTTGGAAACTGCTTGCCGAATGTTTTGTGGAGAACTTCTCAAAAAGGGTCTACCAGTGGTGTGAGGATCATCAGCTAAAATTGACAGGCCATTACATGTGTGAAGACAACTTCGTCAGCCAGATGCAATGGATCTGTAGTGCGATGCCCCATTATGAGTACATGCACATTCCTGGGATTGACCATTTGGCCAGAAATATTAACGATGATATTACTGCGAAGCAGTGCAGCAGCGTGGCTAATCAGCTGGGCCGGCAACGGGTGCTATCTGAAATGTTTGGGGTTAGCGGGCAGAACATGTCCTTTGAGGATATGAAATGGATTGCCGATTGGCATTTTGTCCATGGAATTAACCTGGTAAACCCCCATTTGTCTCTTTACAGTACCAGGGGCTGTCGTAAACGGGATTACCCACCGAACATCTTCATCCAGCAGCCTTACTGGTCCGACATTAAGGGGTTATCGGACTATTTGTCCCGCACGGCTTATGTTCTATCATGTGGAAGCCGGGTTACCGATGTGTTAGTGCTACATCCGATTGAGACGGGTTGGGTGACCTTTACCCCTGACAAGCAGCGGGTTACGAAGGAATACAATAGGAAATTCACAGCTATCATCGAGGAACTACTGCGAAACCAGATTGATTATGATCTGGGGGATGAGTCGCTAATCGAAAAGTACGGCGAAGTGTCCAATGGGGAGTTTCACGTAGGTGAGCAGTCCTATGGTGTGGTGGTGGTACCGCCAATGATTACGCTACGTTCATCCACATTGAAACTGTTGACCAGGTTTGTCCAAGCAGGTGGTGATGTTCTCTTTGTGGGAGAAGTGCCGACAATGATTGATGGACGGAAATCGGAATTGCTGGTGGACCAAGAGTATATTGCTATGGATGAATTGATTCCTGTGTTATGCAGGCACTTGGATCTACGGGTTCAGATTGAAGCTCCGGAAGAACTACGCCGGGCTGTTTGGTACCATCAACGCCGCTTGGAAAACGGTGATGAAGTGTACTTTTTGGCAAACACAAGCAAGGAGTCCTCCGGCCATGCTACGGTGAAAATACCCTTGTGCAACGCTGCAGGAAGGCACTTGTTTCGGTTGAATAGTGAGTCCGGGGAGCTATACCAGCTGGACCATCAGGTTCAGTCGGACCAGATTAGGGTTAGTTGGCATTTTGCCCAAGCAGGCTCGTTACTCATACTATTGACGGACAAACCTGAGCGCTATGGCTTTGTCTCTCAGACGGCCATGCCAGACTTCTCTCCGGGTAAAGTAAAAAGACTGCCTGTAGATTGGAAGTTTGAGCGTCTTGACCCCAATGCACTATGCCTTGATATGTGTCAATACAAAGTCGCTGAAGGTGCTTGGAGTGAGCCCATGTTTGTTTTGTTTGCCCTTGAGGAATTGTACAAACTGGGGAAAAGGCAACAGGAGTTTAGATTTGCCATTCGTCAAGTTTTCCATGTGAAGCACCTTCCCTCTCATGTGGCTTTAGCCATGGAGATGCCTGTTGACTATAAGGTTTATCTTAATGGACGAAGGATCCTCTCCAATGATGACGGTTACTGGTTAGATCCTACCTTGCGAAAGAAAGACATCACGCCTCTAGTGACCACAGGTGAGAATGTGCTCGAGTATTATGGGACCTACAGGGATCTCGAAGGGCTAAATGAATTGTACTTCGGTGGGCATTCCGGTTTCATTGATAAGCCCATAAATCCCGCACAGCCATCCAAACTCCGTTCCACGGAGATAGATGCAACCTTTGTCATTGGTGATTTTGCCCTGGAGGAAAAGGATGGACGGTTTGTGATTGTTCAGGAACCGCGAACGCTGAACACCATGGATTTTACAAGCCAAGGTTATCCTTTCTATGCTGGCAAGATGGTGTTAAGCACTATTGTGGAACTTTCGGAATGTCCTAATGCTGCACGACTTGTGTTCGATCAACTCTGTGCAACTGTGGCTGAGGTCTTGGTTAACGGACAGAATGTAGGGAAGATACTATGGCGTCCTTATATGGTCGATCTTGATCAGGTATTACGGCAAGGTCACAACAGAATTGAAGTTGTTCTTACAAACAATCTGCGCAATCTATTCGGTCCTCATCATCATACCGGAGTAGAACTAAAAGTGGTTGGTCCTGGTACCTTTGTTGATAAAGAATACTGGACCGATGAGTATAAGCTTACGCCAGTGGGGCTTGGACAGGTTTGTTTAGAGCTAGAATGAGAGCTTGATGTTGAGTCTAGGAGGGATAGATGTGTTTGGGGATACCCCGGGAGTAGCGAATACAAGAGCTACTTTGTCCGTCGCCTATGAAGAAGCCAATGAGCGTGGAATAGAGCATCTTGTTGTAGCTTCTAATGAAGGCAATACCATACTTCAGTTGGTATCTGAGTTTGATACCGCGCATCTAACGATTGTGGGAGTAACGCATCAGGTGGGTTTCCGCGAGCCTGGATTGGACGAGATGCCAAAGGAGATACGACAGCAACTAGGAGACAAGGGTGTTAAGCTCCTGACAACAACCCATCTGCTTGCTGGCATAGATCGAAGCCTAAGGCA
>JAQTYS010000062.1 GCA_028688175.1 Methanothrix sp.
GCGAGAGCTGCATCAGCCGAGTAGCTGGAGACCTGGAAGGGATAGTGGAAATAATGAATATCTTCCACAAACTCGCTGCGGTAGTAATCATCGATTATAGGATCAAAGTTCACCCGAAAGTCGGTGAGGCTTTTTGAGTAGAACGTTGATACTGAATCGGTATCTGTGGCAATGTGCGAGACGCAATTGGGGTAATTCACCCAATTTTGATAGGAGGTGGACCCCTTCCTTACCTCAAAGGGAGCAGTCGGATTGTATTTCACGAAGACGGAGGTCAGGATTTCGGCACCTACAGCTTCACCGGAAGGCACATTCAAAAGTTTTATGAGTTTCCAATCTCTAAACTTTCTTTTGCTCTTGAATATTGTTGAGCGATCAACGCCTATATTAGAAGCGAGATCTATGTCACTAAGCCCCGGATATCTGGCAAGACCATAAAGAACTAACCTCTCCTTTGATGTCAATTTTAGCTGCATTCGCATAGCATATACATTTTATAAGTATTTATAGATTGCCTATTCTTAGATTTCCGGGTATATCTCTGCGTCATATACAAGGGATCGCGAGATCAATTTTGCCAGAATTTAATAAAGGAGCAAAGAGCCTGCACTTCTCTCGCAATTGTCACATCTTAAATGGAAGGGAGAGGTATTCTCTTCTCCTAATAGAAAACGGAAAATCATGTCCTGGAACTACAATATCGGAAAGCGCTATTATTCTCTGCATACTGGCAATGGCATTGTCACGATCGACGTGCAAAGCTGGTGGAACATTTTTAATAAAATTGCCAAAGGTAGGAAGAGCATCACCTGAGATAACTACTGTCTTTGATTGCGATGCTCCATCATCCGTCTCAACTACTACGGAAATACTATCCATGCTGTGGCCCGGAGTTTCCATGACCCAAACGCCGGGTGCAATGACCTCTCCTTCCTTTGCTTTAAGGGTCTTCGCACGGGAAAACAGATAATTGTTGCCACAATGATCAGCATCGGAATGGGTATTGATAATACTCTTGACATCCTCCTGCTCTATGCCTAGCTTTGCCAATTCCCCCAGGATGAGCTCTTCTTCGCCGCATAGGCCGCTGTCCACAATAATCGTATGCTGCCCGCGAATTATCAATGTCACCGAAGATCGAGCATCCAAGATCCGACCATACTCGTCTCTTTCAATCGATCCTGGTTTGACAAGGAAGACCGCGGGCATTTTTGCCATCCTCAAACAGCCCTTGCCATGCTCAAGCAAGGTAGAGCTTTTGCAGCTTCTCGCAGACCCTTTCAACCTGTGCCACTGCGGTTCCGATATACTGATGTGGATCTAGCAATGCATCTATATCCTTGGCACTCAGGTGGCGCAGGACAGTTTCGTTCTCCAAAAGGACCTCTGCCAGCTCTCTCTTCTGCTCGAAAGCAGTCATGGAACTTTGGCGCATGATCTCGTGTGCCTGCTGGCGGCCCACACCTTTCTTGGCCAGCTCCACCATCACGTTCTCTGCCATATTCAGTCCATGCAGCATTGTCAAATTGCGCTCGATATTCTCAGGCCGCAGCCGCAGCCGGCTAAGCGTGCGCGTGGCCAGGGTGACAAGGTGATCGGTGAAGATGAAGGCTTCCGGAAAGACGATGCGCTCGCAACTGCTATTGGTAAGATCGCGTTCGTCCCAAAGGGGAATATTCTCAAAGGCAGGCAGGATCTGGGCTCGCACGATTCTGGACAGGCCACAGATCTGCTCAGACTTGATCGGATTCCTCTTGTGGGGCATGGTCGAGGAGCCCACCTGTTTTTTGCCGAAACCCTCCTCCACTTCCGCAATCTCCGTGCGCTGCAAGGTACGCATCTCCACGAAAATCTTATCCAGGGTTGAGGCTACTAGCGCCATCCAGCAGACCATCTCTGCATGTCTGTCGCGCTGCACCACCTGATTGGATACATCCACCTCGTGCAGCCCCAGGTGATTCATGACGCGTCTCTGGATCTCCATGCCATTAAGCCCGTAGGCGGCCTGAGTGCCCACCGCACCGCTCATCTTGCCGACCGCGGCTCTGGGCCGCATCTGTGCTAATCTTTCGATGTGGCGCGCGATCTCCGAGGCCCAGATGGCGAATCGCAGGCCGTAGGTGGTGGGCACTGCGATCTGCCCGTGCGTTCTGCCGGCACAGACCAGGCCCTTATTCTTCATGGCCAGATCCAGCAGCAGCGCCAGGAGGCTTTTCAGTTTGGGCTGCAACACATCCAGAGATGCCTTGATCTGCAGGCCTGTGGCTGTGTCCAGAATGTCGTTGGAAGTAGCGCCCAGGTGAATCCACTCTCCGAATTTCGGAGCGCACTCCGCCATGGCCAGGACGGTGGCCATCATGTCATGGCCGATCTCATCCTCAATCTGCTTGGCCCTTTCCGGAAGCGTCGCCTCGGCGGCAGCGGCGATCTCTGCGGCTGCGCCCTGGGGGATCATGCCCAGCTCTTCTTCAGCCTTAGAGAGGGCCGCTTCTACGCGAAATAGACAGCGCAGACGATAGTCCTCTTCCCAGATATCCTTCATCTCTTTAGTGCCGTATCTAAATTCAATAGGGTGAATAGACATATTGAGGTGATAAGTGCATGGAGTTGATGGAACTTTTGGTTGAAGGAAGACGTGCAGTGGCCGGAACTGAAATTCCTGTTTCATTTGAACCATGAAATAATCATCGTAGTATATTTAGAACAATATCGTTTATTCCAAGCAAGAATGCATTTAAACTAGGTGACTTTGGATTATTGAGGTCCAAGTATGGAGAAATTCGCGTAGCCCACTCAAATTTATCCGCACCGATACAGTCTTCTGGCTTTCTTCCTAAAGCTTTAGCTAGATTTTCCCAGGCACCTATTATGCTGTCAGGAGGTGCTCTCATAATTTTATTTAAATCTGCTTTTGGATAAGCGCTCTTAACCGCGAAGGAATCTGCGATGAACCACGATTCGGTTTCTTCAACTGCAATCCTAAAAAGAACACAAGATGGTTTCGATTCAATATTTCGATAAACATCGATCAGGTTTGATTTTAAATCTATGCAGTTATCATCATCTGCATCCACTAAGACGACTACACAGCAAGAACCAGGCAGCTTCCCAAAACCTCTAAGCTTCGCCGGAAGTTGATCAAGCAAACCTCTATTCCTGGGATTAGGCTTGGATAAAACATTTTCTGGAAGTTTACCTTTTCCTCTGTGCGGATGAATTCTAAAATTTATATTCTCTCTTAAATTAAATCTGCGTTCTAATATCTCCCTAACAGCCGGTACATCTGCGCCTCCTTCAACCAGAACTTCCATAAACATTAAGGGCTTCCCCTTCCAAAATGATTGCTATACCATAAACTTCCCATCGTGATGCCCTCCGCATACAATTCCTTAATGCTTGGAATATCTGCAGCCAGGGCCGCCGTACTGAAACCATCTTTGCCTTTTTCTAATATCCAAACTTCGTTCGGTGTTAGAGCATCAACAAAATATGGAGAATGAGTGGTAATCACAATTTGTGGACCTCCTTTCTCATTATATGCATATTTTTTCATTTCGACCGCAAGAGGCTCCAGCAATTGGTGATGCAAGCCATTTTCCGGCTCTTCTATGCCAATCAATGGCGCAGGATCAGGATCTTCAAGTAGCAATAAATAGGCAAACATTTTAAGAGTGCCATCAGACATATCTAGTTGATAAAATGGATCTTCGTAACCGTGTTCATTAAATTGAAGGAGCAATCTTCCATCTTTCTGCCGCTCATGCGTAATTTTATATATACCTGGAATTTTTCTTGATATGCTCCCTAAGACTTGAGCAAATCGCTTGGGGTGTTGCCGCTCTATAAATTGCACATAATTTGCTAAATTGTCACCCTTACGATTCAAGTGTTTTTGAGCTCCAGTCATTGGCAAGCCGCGTGCGAGATCCGGAACAAAATATGAGAGGTACCAACTCTCCAAAAATTGGCGAAAAGCTACAATTCGCGGATGATCTGCTAGATTTCCAAGCGTGGTAATGCCTAAACGTTGTTTATCATCTAATTTCACTTCAATTTTCCTATTTCCTTCTTCCTTTTCAGTGGCTTCGCCCGCCCACGCGAAGCCTTCCCCCTTTGTCATTTCCAGAAATGAGTACGATTGGCCCTTTGATTGACCCTTTCGTCGCTGTCTCAAACGCTCATAGGTTACAAATGGACGCCCATCATTCCCCAAGTCGATATGCAAAGAATAACTTATTGGGCGACTGTTCTTCTCTTGTCTGTAATATATTTCGAATTTCATCGGTTCTTTTATGCCTTTTGTACGAAGACGTTCAAATCCACCGCGATGAGGGAAATCGCAAGCTTCTTCTACTCCAAATTGCAGGCAATCACCGATAAAGCCAAGAGCATCCATCAGAGAGGACTTGCCTGAACCATTGGGCCCAATGAAAGTCATCAAACGTGGCAAAGGCTTGTTCCCTTGATTCTCAAAAGTCCTGCCGATGGATAAATCCTTTAATGCCCTATAGTTCTGAACATGCATCCCTTCGATGAGCGCCATTGAACCTCTCCTGGAACAACCAATTCTGGCAATTTTATGCTTTGTAAGTTTTCTAATAGGATGTATATTTCTTTTTGCATCTGGTGGTGCGAGATCTGTAATGAAAATGACTGGATTTAGGTCCATGCGCTCTTTTTTTCTCCCTCTCGGTCTCTTTTCGAGCAGTTGGCCTTGGCGACGGTAATCGTAGCTCCTGCTCCAAGGATTCGTAATTCCTCGCGTTTTTCTGTTCTAATTTCCTCTTTCCCACTATTCTCTTCGAACGTAGCAAAGGATATAAAAGAGTAATTCCGTCTAGTCATAGGTGATTGGATGCAAAAGATGAGATTTATTTTGAAAAATATAATAATAGTCGCAATGGCCATGCTCTTTCTGGGATCAATGGCGATAGGTGTGAGCCTGGACCAGAATGTGAAGGCCAAGTTCTCGGGAACGGTTTGCGCAATTAACGCCAGCTATGGCGGCAGCCTTTTCAGCGGTCATATTGTATCGATAGCCTTGAATCCACAGCCTGAACCGCCGATATATAGGATTGGAGCTAACGTCGGCAAAGGCATTTTCAGCGGCCTGATTGTGTACGGGACCATAAATCCTCAGCCGGAGCCTCCTGGAGCAGGAAACAAACCTTAGAAACGATATTGAGAGCGCGCCTCGCAAAGACATAAATGACAAACTATAATTTTTTTCTCTAATTGATTTATCAATATTAAGGAAAAGATCCGCAACATTCAAATTATAATTAATTTATAGTATAATAAAAATATAATAAATTATTAATAGTTAAAGCTCAGTAAGATTAAACGAAAGGAAGAGAGGATGCTGATGTTTGCGCCGGAAAGAAGGAGCTTGATTTTAACACTCTTATTGGCATTTGTAATCGTGATGGTAAGTCCTTCAAGCAGTTCGATCTATCCTTTCGGCAGCAAAGTCCTGCCGGGCGATCTGGATATCGGCAGACCCCTTTTTCGTCTTCCGGCTGAGACGACAGTGGCCTATTGGGATATAGGAACTCCAGGTTATGATGAAAGGGACCCGGTCTATCTGCACATCGGGCATTCTGCCAGCGGCACAACCAACGCCAACGATGTGAGACTGACTTTTATTGATAATGTATCACCCGGATCTAAGGTTGCATTTCAGGATTTCGACATGAATAAACCTCTAAAGCAACTTTATTCGATAATCAGCTTCCTAGATATTCATGGCAGTCGCGCATATGATCTAGATGATCCTATTTACCTGCACCATATCGACCGCATGGACCATTCCGATCATCCTGATTATATTTGCTTTGAAGATTTTGAAAATCCTGCAGATATGATGACAGGCTTTAGTGAGCGCCTTCCATTTCGTGGAAGAGAGATTTCTTTACCGGGATTGGGCTTTGCCATATTTACAGATAATTATAAATTGTTCATTTCAGATAAAATCCTCGATAAAAAACCAAGGAAAGTCGGCGAAATGCGGGGACTAGCCATTGAAATGGTTCCCGGCCTGAAGGCAAACTATTTTCATGTTCTTGGAACCTGGCTCATCAAGATTCAAATCCCTAAGGATGATGAATCTGTCGGCAGCAGATGGGAAGATCTTTCACCTCAGTTTATCCAAACCAATGATATCAGATTAAGTTCAATGGGAAATCTGATCGCAGGAACAAAGGTTACGAATTTTGACGCTGATCAAAATAAGATATTGGCTTGGCCACCTCTGGTCAGCTTCCTCGGACCTGTCATAGATACGGCAAAGTTGGGTTTCTTCGATGTAAACGGCAACGGCGTCTACGACTACGAAGACGATTTATACTTGAATGTGCCTTCTGGTGAGTCCAAGGGTGTTGTCACGGTAAATAATGTGCGACTCTCCGGACCAATCCTGTAAGAAAGATATGATATATTTCTCTTTCTAATTTTACAATGTAATACTGAATTGCTAATACTTCTTCGAAGATATAATTTATATAAATTTAAAAATCTATTAATACTACAATAACTATAGTACTCGTAGTAGTATCTTGTTATGTTCTCTCCTCGTAAATCGGCTTTTCCGGCACCAGGTATATCGTCCAGAAGACCAGCGCCGTTACCAGCGCTTTGACGATGATATTGGTCCAGACCATCTGCTGCAATCCTTCCATCCCCAAGACCCCGGCGAAGGCAATGATGGGAAACATCAGACTGTCTGCGGGAATGGAAACGGAATTGGAGACGAATACCCGCGTCCATTGCGGCCACTTTTCTCTGCCGCCCCGCGTCCAGAGTTGATAGACCTTGGTATCAATCAGCTCTGCAACCAGCGCTGTCAGGATGGATGCCAGCACGATCCTCATCTGCAGAGAAAAGAGAAATTCCCAGGCAATCTGGCCACCGGCGCTTGCCCAATCCGTCTGCGCCGGCAGCATGACCACCAGTTGAAAATAAAGAGCCGCCAGAAGGTTGACTGCTGCCGAGAGCCAGATGGTGGTGATTGCCGCCTTCTGGCCGAGCTGCTTATGAATCAGGTCGCGCCAGGTGAAAGTGAGGGAGTAAATGAAGCCCGCGTCCATGACCAGGCCTCCGAAGTAGGTGACCTTGGTGGCGGCGATATTTCCTGCCAGGGAGAAGAAGAGGTAAAGGCCGGATAGGATTACGGCTGCCTGAGTCCTATCAATCCTCAATTTGCCACTCATTATCCGGTTGTCATCAGCACTCTTCATCCTCTGGCCCTCACATTCGCCTTGCCTTCTGGCTTCATCGTGATCCTAAATCGTTCTCAACCAGCGCTTTTTCATTTCCGTAAGTGTCCCTGCTCGTATGCTTTCCCTGATCTCTTCCATGAAACGGAGCATGAAATGCAGATTGTGAAGCGTAGCCAGCCGGAAGTAGGAGAGCTCTCGGGAGACATAGAGATGGCGCAGGTAAGCTCGCGAATAGGTAGCACAGGTCGAACAGGTGCAATTGGGGTCGACTGGCGAAGGGTCTTCTTTGAATTTCGCCGACTTGATATTAATATGGAACTTATTATCCTGTGATCCACCCGCTTGAGGCGAGATCAAGAGGCTTCCCCGCCGGGCGATTCTGGTGGGAGAGACGCAGTCAAAGGTATCGATTCCTCTGGCCACGCATTCAAATATGTCGTCGATCTCGCCTATGCCCAGGAGATGTCGTGGGCGGTCGTCATCCAGTCTGGGAACAGTCCAGTCCAGGACCTGATGCATATCCTGCTTGCTGTTGCCAAGCGATCCCCCAATGGCGATGCCGTCAAAAGGCTGGGCGGAGATTGCCATTGTGCTTTCCTCTCTTAAATCCTCAAACCATCCGCCCTGTATTATGCCATAGAGAGCTTGATTTCTATCATGATATCGAATCGACTCTTCCGCCCAATCATGGGTTCTTTGCATTGCCTTCTTGGTGTAATCGTAGTCTGAGAGAGGAGAAGTGCATTCGTCAAATGCCATGATGATGTCAGACCCTAGATTGGACTGAATCTTCATCGACTTTTCCGCATTTAAAAAATGCCAGGCTCCGTCGGCAAGGGATTTGAAGGAGATTCCCTCATCAGTGATCTTCGTCAAATTCTCCTTCTTCTTCGCCTTCTGCTTTGCTTTATTGTGGTCCCCGGATCTTATGCCGCTCATGTTTTTATTTTCCCATTTTGCGCAATTATCGTCATATTTTTTCCGGTAGTCATCAAACTGGGCATGATCAGGAAATTGTTCATTTGATGTCATTTCTTCCGGGAAGATATTTCCGATCTTGCTGATATTATGCTCTCTGGCAAAACCCAAGGAAAATGCCTGAAAGCCGCCGGAATCGGTGAACGTGGGCCGCTGTAATCCCATAAACCGGTGCAATCCACCAAGCCTTGCGATCAGCTCATCGCCCGGCATCAAGTGAAGATGATAAGTATTGGCAAGGGTACACTCTGCGCCTAAACTGAGCAGGTCATCGGAGCCCAAAGCTCTTACGCTGCCCATTGTAGCCACCGGGACGAGGTAGGGTGTCTGTATATCTCCCCGCCTGGTTTTTATCAGCCCCAGCCTGGCAGCAGATTGCTTATCCTGCTTTAAAATCTCAAAAGATAGTGCGCTCATATATCGAGTTCTCCTTTGCAGCCAGCCGATGGAAAAAGCTTTTGCATGAATAACGCATGTATGGAATTGGCCACTCTTCAAAATTGTTAACATAAAGGAATAAAAATGAGCATTCATAGCAGCGGAATTCTACTATACAGATTTAAAGAAAACAGGCTGGAGGTGTTGCTTGTCCATCCCGGCGGTCCATTTTGGTCAGGGAAAGATGATGGTGCCTGGTCGATTCCCAAAGGCGTTTTTGAAGATCATGAGAATCCTCTGGACGCTGCAAAAAGGGAGTTTAAAGAGGAGACAGGCTTTGAGGTTGCAGGACGGTTCACAAACCTTGGTACGATTTTGCAGCCCAGCAAAAAGATTGTGCATGTGTGGGCACATCAATCTGATTTGGATGTAGCTTATGCCACGAGCAATAAATTTACTATGCAGTGGCCGAGAAAATCCGGAATACTGAGAGAGTTTCCAGAAGTAGATAAAGCCGAATGGTTTGATGCGCAAAAAGCCAGGAAGAAGATCCTGAAAGGGCAGGCTGGTTTTATTGATAGACTCATGAAAGCAGTCAATTATGATCCAAAAAAAGAAGATATTACAGAGCCTTCTTGACCTTTTCCACCAGCTCCGCTTTTATTGCGCTCCTGCGGTCTCCTCCGCAGACGATGCCGCGCACACCGATGATGTCCGGCTGCAACCTTCTGAGAAGCTCCAGATGGGGAAAGCCGATGCTTCCGGCGATTGCCACCTCTAGACCGGCGGCATGACCCTGATCAATAAAGTCACGCAAATCCTGCTCGCTCATGAAATCAAAGCTAGGTTTTCCGTCTTTAACGGCTGTGTCAATCATGACCAGGTCTGCTCCGGCCTGTGCGGCTGCCGCGGGCAGGAGTTGGGGCGAGATGGATCCGACTCGGGCGTAGTCTGAGTAGGCTGATGCAACTACTTTCTTGCTGGCATCGTAGTCTTTGACGGCTCGCACGATACCCACCAGCATCTCTTCAGCTTGCGCAGGATTCTTCACGCCCAAGAGACCAGCCTTTACGTACTCGGCACCGGAGGCCGCCGCACCCAAAGCCGCCAGGCTCGCTGTGCCGGGCTTGAATTCCAGGTCGCCGATTGTGGCGGAAACCGGCGCCCGGCCTTTAGCCAAGTCTGCCACAGCCCGGATGGCCCAGGGAAAGTTCGCGCCTAGCGATCCTTCTTTGGGATTTTTTACATCTATTATGTCTGCACCGCCGGCCAGAGCCGCTCGTGCTTCATCGATATTCATGGGGCTAACCAACAATCTCATATTCATCCAATCCCGAAAGGAGCAATCGTGCGATGCATCTTCGTCCTCGATATACTTAATGGTGCTGTTGTCCATGCCGTGCGCGGAGAGAGAAGCCATTATGAGCCCATTGAGGGCTTTTCGAGAATCGTGTCTTCATCCGAGCCGCTTGGCATTTTGCAGGAGATTTGCCCCAAAGAGGTTTACATCGCCGATCTCGACCTGCTGATGGGCCGAGGCGATAATTTAGCGGCCATAAAACAGATCTCTTCTCGAGCAAAGACCATGGCCGATACGGGGATTTCCAGGGCCAGCGATCTGGATCGTCTGCCTGCATCCGTATCTTTGGTGCTGGGCACGGAAACGGCCTCATTGCAGCTCATGCAAGCGGCTGCAAGAGAATACAGGATAATAGTAAGCATCGATATGATGAAGAGAAAGGTATTGGCCCGCGATCCCCAGCTAGCCGGGCAGACGCCATTGCAGCTCTTGAGGATGCTAAACGGTCTCACATTGGAAGGAGTTATCCTTCTGGAGCTGGATAGAGTGGGAACCTCTGCAGGTCTTGATGTACCGTTTCTAAAAGAAGCCGGGAGTGCAGCCGAGCATCCACTCATATTGGGAGGCGGCGTGAAGGATGAAGAAGATTTGTTGGTTTTGGAAGAGAATGGCTTTTCTGGAGCATTGCTGGCCACGGCATTGCATAATGGTCGAATACCAGTAGCGCGAGTACAGTAATTAGAACGTCTTTCATTCCTGCAATAGCATATTATTAACCTTGCTTATGGTCTCCTGCATGATTGCACCTTCCTTTGTTGTTTTATATAATATGTGATTCTCTTGGCTGGCCTCTAATAGGTTGTTTTTAATAAGAATATCCAAGTAGGGATTTACAGTTCTGAAATTAAGGTTAGCTTGGTATACAATTCTTGTCTTGCTGGCTCCGTTTAAGCATATTTCCAAAATTTTAGAAAATATCTCATGTTTGCTTCTCTTCATTATCCGACTTCCTATATTTTTCTATTATCATTAAGTGAATATACCATCTATGACCATATAGACGATTATGTAAAGTCAGAACTACAGATCTGACCAACACTATTCTCCTTAACATTGATACGTATCTATGGTCACCTGCAATTGGCAAGAGCTTTAAAAACCGATGAGCCATAATTGGCTAATAACAGAATAAACAATATGATATTGGTGGTCTTATCTTAGATTACTTTTCCCTGTATGTGGCTCTTTATCTTGTCGGATTTGCAGCCCTCCATAGTATCCTTGCCAGCCTGCCGGCAAAGAGGGTGGCGAGAAGGTACCTCGGCACCAAGGTAGATTCCTGGTACCCTGTACTCTTCGTCGCAGTGGCAGTTATTACTATAATTCCTCTTGTGATTATGCTAATACGGTCTCCCGGAACTGTGCTGTATATCATTCCCTATCCATGGATGTGGCTTTTCTTTCTGGTCCAGCTTCTCATGGGAATTGCCACTCTGAGGGCTTTCCTGGACGCTCCACACCGATTCTTGATTCGGGCCCAGCTTGCAGAGCACCATAGTCCGGATGCATTTGCTCTTGGCATAAAAGGGATCTATTGCTGGGTTCGTGATCCTTTCCTGCTTTCCGGCCTTATCCTCATCTGGCTCACACCCTTTATGACTCAGAACTTGTTTATAATTTATATTATTGCCTCTGTCTACCTATTCTTGGGCTCGCTTCATTGGGAAAGCAGACTTCTCGTCCAATTTCGCGAGGACTACATTGCCTACAAAAATTCTGTTCCCCGCATGATACCCCGTGGATCTAAGAGGTGGCATAAATGCCGAAGCACCAAATGATAGCATTAAATCCATCGAATAAAATAACGTCTTAACAGATCCATTAACTTTAAATCGTTTAAGAAACTAATTAATAATAGTTGATCAGGGGTAGGTGGAAGAAATGACGAGCACAATTGACGAATATAAACGGCTCTTTAGAGAGGCTCACGTCTCAGACCAGATGAAACTGTTCCAGCTTCATATTGCAATCTATCTGGTAGTGAATATAATTTGGCT
>JAQTYS010000063.1 GCA_028688175.1 Methanothrix sp.
GGAGTGATCATCGCCATCTAGCGAGCGAAGCATTTTGGAATAGCACTGCTCCGCTTTTGACATATCGCCTCGCTGACAACTGGCCCTGCCTAAATTTGCCAGAAGGGTGCACATCAGAGACGGACTCTTGGTCTCATCCAAAGCCGACATGGCTTTTTCATAGAACTGGCTGGCTCTATCCCAGTCCTCATCATCACTATAAAGGCTGCCCAGAGAGTTCCAAACCTGCGCTTCACTCTCATCGTCTCCCTGTGCCTGAGCCAGACGGGCACTTGTTTTAAAGTATTCCTCAGCAGCGTGGCGAAAGAAGAGGCTGGCTGCCAGTCTACCTAGATTAAACCAGGCAGTTGAGCTGCTACTGGCAGAGAGCGAATCTGCCAGATCGGCAAGCCTCTTTTGCATCTGATCTTCATCTGAGGTGAGTATGGCTTCAATGAAGGGGGAAACGAGATCCGATCCCTGGCGAGAGAGAGCGCGCAGTTGCTTTGGCTCGTATCCAGCAGGCTGGCAAAGGGAATCGGCCAGGATTCCCAGAGAGAAGAGGTCGCAATCATCTGTCATCTTATCCACCTGCATTTATGTAAAAAGAATTTTATCGATATGATTTTACATAAGTATGCAGAAAAATTTGTGATAGTATTTGTCCAATCATATAGCGGATCAGTATTAAATATCATATCTCCCCCTATAACCGCTAGAATATTCACCATTGACCTATTCTTTCTGTATTAACTGTTCCACCATATATAAGTTACTATTTCTTTAGATTGTTATTTAAATAACTAAATTTAAATAATAATATGAATATTAATTGTCGTTGTTTGTCGACTAGACGGATGCTTAATAATGAATCAGGATATAATCATTATATTAATTAAATACGGATAAATAACTCCCTCTTAAAAATTTTTTGGCAGAAAAAAAACCTTCTCTCAAAGCCAGAAATATGCATACGTTTTTTGTTTATTGAATATCTGCTATAAATAATTGATCATAGCAAACAAAAAAATTAAGTGAAAAAATATGAAATGGCCCAGAAATGAGCTACTTTAGAACCAGTTTCAAAGCACGCTGAGGGCAGCCCATGATGCAAGCACCACACTGAATGCACTTGCCTGAATCGGCCACGACCAGCCAATCCTCGAAACGAAATGTACCCGTGGGGCAGATGGAAACACATGCCCCGCAATGCACGCACTCATTTTCATCTCTGATAACAGGAATTTCCAAGGGCACGACCTTTACTCCGCGCCTCTCAAATGCCTCCTTTACCATCGAACATTTGTCTTGGGGCACTTCCAGCACTATCTCACCGCTCACTGCATCGATGCTGGCTCTCTCGATGTTCACCAGAGCACCAGTCTCCAGAATGACAGAAGCTATGAGTGGATAACGCACAATTCCAGGAGCTACATGCAGCATTAATTTCATTGGTTATCGCCTCCGCGCGAAGAGCCGGGAAAGGTGGTTGCTGGTGATCATCCCGATTACCTTATTGTCTTTATTTACCACCGGCATTGCCGAAATGCTGTGTGTGTCAAAGGTTCGGGCCGCAAGCTCGATGGGCTCATCCGCGTTGACGGAATAAACCCGTCGGGTCATGATGTCCCCAATGCGAGAGGATTTGCCGCTCGCCACTGCCTTGGATATATCCCAGGCGGTAATTATGCCCATCAGCCGCCCGTCCCGGGAGACTACCGGCAGGTGATCGAAGCTGCCGCTCACAATCAACCGGGCTGCCTCCTCTACCCCGATGTCCTCATGAGCCGTGACCACGTCGCGACTCATTACATCTCCTACGTTTGGTGATTCCTTGGTCTGCTTCATGGGCCGGGAGCTGCCCACACGAGATAAGGGCTCCACAGCACTGCTCAGCAGAAACTCGCCCTTTTCCACCTGCTGCTTTAGAGTGTTGGCCACTTCCCTGGCTACATGGAAACTGGAGAGCGAGGAGGTTGAGACCTCTTTTCCATTAATCTCGATCATACCTGACTTCAGATCTTCGTAGCTGACCATCTTCAAAGAAGGACGATCCCGGCGAGCGATGCCGTAGTCCACTATGGGAACGGTGATATCTCTATCCCGGACAGCTGTGCTTTTGGCCAGCTTCTCATTTAGGATTGGTATGGGGATGCCGATTCCCAGGTATAGACTGGGGCCGTATTTGTGAAACGTCGCCGCTCTTAGAAAGCGGTTATTCATCTTCTTGAGGTCCCCCGTAACCATGAGCGTGGAGAAGTTATTCTGAGGATTATGCTGTGTGCCCGATCCCATGACATACCCTTGGGCACCGGCCAGAAAGATGCGCGTGCCCACACCGATGTAATCGAAATTCGGATCATTGGATAGCGGAGAGAGTATACCCGATCCGCTGTAGTGAATATTGCCAAAGCGGGGAAGCAGCGTGCCCATGTAGGTATGCATGGTTCGATCGGCTGAATTGGTGGCCGCATTGTAGCGCTGGTAAGCATTGCGGGGATTGACCATGATGGCCTGATTAAAATCCTCCAGACGCAGGCTGGTCTGTAGATCCATCTGAGGATAACAGTCCGTAGGCGCACCATATGCGTCTACCTCTATCTGCTTTCCTGAGATGAGATCTTCCATGACATGCGCTCCGCCATACTCTATTCCCCGGTCCTCGGAGGGCTGCGTCGCACCTAAGAACAGATCAACTGCAGCCACTCCACCGTAGGCTTCTACCTTATTGAGGAGAGCTTTGGAAATTTTTATGGGCGGGTCGCTATGGCCCAGATTGAGAAATACTCCCGAGGAGCACATGGCCCCAAAGGTTCCAGTGGTTACTACATCCACCTCGCGCACAGCTCCGGCAAGGCCCAGCTCGTCCACAATATCAGGCATCTCCTCTGCCGTTACGACGCGGGCGCTACCGTCGCGAATGCGTTCGTTGATATCCGCTAACGACTTCTCTTGCACGAGTCTCCAAATGATAGGGAATCTGATAAAAACCTGTTGGGCTTTTCCGGTCCAACAACGTTATCTGCCTTAACTGAAATGGACTTAAGCCTATGCCACAGAATCCTGGCAAGAGAATTGTCCTCACAAGCGACACCACCATGATGAGTAGCTATCACGGCGGAGTGATGCTCGGCTTTGCCGCCATAATGCCCAGGAGGGCTCTGCCTGAATGGATTTTTCATAATTTGTTCTGCCCGCCCGTGCCTGTCGCAAAGGACGGCTCGGCAGAGATCGCCCCCTGTGGCCTGCGAAAGGTAGAAGCGGCATTGCTGGACGCGGGATTTTCCCGAGATGAGGTAATGGTGGCCCATCCCCATCATCTGGAGCAGGCCATCGGACCGAACACAAAGATCGTGGGCATAACTCATGACGATCCCATGGGAAAGATCGCAATAAGGGAGGTCGAAGATATAATCGGACGGGGGCCGCCCTTCAATCGATCCAAGTTTCTGCAGCTCGTGCACCATCCGCTCATTCGAGAGCATAGACCCAAGGTAGTAGTAGGTGGCAATGGCGCCTGGGAGGTAATGGGCGAAGATGTGGGAGTAGATCACATCTACCTGGGCGAAGGAGAGACCGATTTCCCAGTTATTTGCAGAAAGATCATCGGCAATGAGACCGTTCCGCCGGTCATCCGGGGAAATGCCGTCGCGGGGGACGTAATTCCCGTCAATCGCGGGGCTACCATCGGCGGTATTGTGGAGATCGGCAGAGGCTGCTGGCGGGGCTGCGCCTTCTGCTCGCCGGCTATGCGCTCTTTGCGCCACCGACCTGTAGAAAAGATACTAGAGGATGTGAGAGTGAACCTGGAATGCGGCCAGAAGGACATTATCCTGCACTGCGAGGATTTCTTCTCTTACGGTTACAGCGGCGGCAGGACGGATGAGAAGAAAATACTGCAAATGGTATCCGCGGTAAAAGAGCTCGGTCCGAAGACCATTGACGTCTCTCATCTGAGCATTGCCTCAGTTCATCATAACCAGGAACTATTGCGCTCTGTCTCGCGAACCGTGGGCGTGGGCTCGGACCAGAATCACATGTCTGCCTGGATCGGCATAGAGAGCGGAAGCTGTCGCATTCTGAAGATGCATATGCCCAATAAAGCGCGGCCCGCAAAGATCGAAAATTGGCCGGAAATTGTGAGGGATTGCTACCGCCTCTTCGCAGAAGAGTCCTGGTTGCCTGTGGCAAGCCTGGTCCTGGGCCTGCCGGAAGAGACGGCAGATGATGTCATAAAGACTACAGAGCTGGTGGAGTCGCTCATGGATTATACCGGTCTCATGCTGCCCCTCTTTTTCACCACCATCGCGGATACAAAGCTTGGTGGAAGAAGGGGCTTTGCCAGAGAGGATGCCCTGCCCGAGCACTGGCAGCTGGTGGGATTGTGCCTGGAGTATAATCTGCACCACCTCAAAAAACTGCATCGCCTCTACAAAGAAAGGATGACGGCAGGACCTGCTGTTCACGCTGCCCTTAAAGGAATGAATCTGATGGCAGACCTTGTGCTTAGCAAGTATATGAAAAGAATGAAAAGAGGCGAGCCGCCCAACTGATGCATCGCCTTATCGATATCAATAATTATCCAGAACAGACCTCACAACACCCTTGTGATCGCCCTTGAGGGAATAGACGTTATGGTCCCCGGAAACGTCAATGCTCAGAATGCCCAGGCGAGTATTCATGAGCCCCACCATGGCAGAAACCCCCCGATAACTGACGTCAAACCCCTCCTTCGCGAGGTAGGTGAAGACGTCCTCAGTGGTGTAAGCTCCATCGCTCAAAAACAACTTTAAGACAGCCTTCCGAATTCCTATTCCGTCCCGTTTAAGATAATTTCTGAGCCTCTCCTGGATTCGTTCTTCAGCGCTTTCCATCCGGCAAAATCACCGCCCTCAACCAATGAATTTAAGGATTATAAAGGTATTCTATCTACGACCATTCCATCCTCAAAAGGATACTTCTCAATTATACTGAGAACACATAAGGCGCCTTTCAGTTCGTGGGTTAAGTCCTCCAGGATAGAGGCGGCGATTTCTATTCGCCCTTCCCGGCAAGAGTACATATCTTTGGGGACGGCCATATCCTCAAGAATCTGCAAAGCAGCCGGCATATCGCCCTCAATTATGCCGTGAATTATGGTCCCCTCCTCGCTCACATAATCAAATGGTCGCGCCGTTTTATTGGCCCTGCGCAAGAGTCGCTCTCGTAGTTGCACCGCATCCTTGAATCGGGATGGGCAAAAGTGCGCTTTTATGTCATCTTTCAGGAAATGCTCCCTGGCAACCTCTTCGCTTCCTATTGCGGCGCAGCCCAGATCCTCCGACAGATAACCGGCTTTGGCCAGATCAGCGTAATTCGTCTCAGAGAACTCCAGCTCATTTACATTTAAAAAAGCACCAGCATCCTTTACCGCTTCCAGGATCGCGGGCGCAGGCTGAAGAGAGGGTATCTCCACACCCGCTATCAGGCCTGCGGCTGTAGCCTGCTGCAGGGCCTCCTTGAGCCCGGTGGGATGTGACCATTGGGCAAGAGGAGGATGAAATCTGATCTCGTCCAGGCCGGCCTGCGCCAGCTTCTCCAGGACATCGCGACCAGGAAGAAGACCGGTGTAGAGGTGAATATGATGCGACTCTCCCCGCGATTGCTTCAAAGCACGGATGCACTCCAGAACGTAATCCAAGCGCAAAAGCGGCTCGCCGCCGGTAATTCCCGTCCCCAGAGCGTCTATGGCCGAAGCCTCCTGCAAGATATCCGCGATTTCTTGCACCGGCATTTCATCGGCAAAAACCTGATCGCGGCCTCTTCGCTCCTCGGATAACGGACAGTAGAAACAGCTGCGCTCACATTTGCCGGTGACGAAGAGCACCAGGCTCGCGCCCTGGCGACAGATGCGGCAGCCTGGTGAGAGGTAATTGTAAATCGATCCTACGGCATCTTCTTGCCACAACGCCTTTTGCCACTTCGCCATTGTCGAATATACGAGTGGTGTAGGCTTAATTAGATTTTGTATCCAAACGGTTATCAGAGTAAAGAGGCCAATAATCCACTCAAGTTAAAGGGATGGTTACTAGTGAGAGAATATCTTCTCGGAAACGCAGCAATTGCCAGAGGTCTCCTTGAGGCGGGGGTAGGGCTGGTTGCCGGCTATCCAGGCACACCCTCCTCAGAGATCATAGAAACCGTGGCAAGTATCAAGAGTAAGATGCCGATGCATGTGGAATGGTCCGTTAATGAAAAGGTCGCCCTGGAGGTAGCAGCTGGGGCCTCCTGGACCGGCCGGCGCGCCGCTGCCACCATGAAACACGTGGGTTTGAATGTGGCGGCAGATCCATTCATGACCCTTGCCTATCTGGGCGTAGGTGCAGGACTGGTGGTGATCTGCGCTGATGATCCCTATTGCCATTCATCGCAAAATGAGCAGGACTCCAGGCGTTATGCCCAGTTTGCCGGCATACCCTGCCTTGACCCAAAGAATCCGCAGGAAGCAAAGGAGATGACCGTTTTTGCTTTTGAGCTATCCGAGAAATTCAATATACCGGTCATGCTCAGGCCCACTACCCGCGTCTCTCACGCCAGAGAGGATGTGCAGACCGGTTTCGTTGCGGCTCCTGGCAAGCAGGGCCGGTTCATCAAGGACCCTGCGCGAAGAGTGGCCCTGCCCAGCCATGCCCGTCCGCTGCATAGCGAGCTTTTAGCCAAACAGGCAGCCATAGAAGAGGCACTGGAGAGCGCGCCCTGGAACAGGCTAGAGCTGCATGGCGATGTGGGAATCATCGCTTCAGGAATCGCGGGCCTGTATGCAGAGGAAGCCGCCCTTGAACTGGATGAAGACCTCTCATTGCTATGCATAGGTAGCTATCCTCTGCCCAAGAAATTGATCCGCCGTATGCTTGAGCACGTCTCCAGGGTAATGGTAATAGAAGAGCTGGAGCCGGTGGTGGAAGAGCAGGTGCAGATGATAGCCCGAGAGATAAATCCCTCTGTTAAGATCCTGGGAAAAGAGAATTCCATCCCTCGCGAGGGTGAGCTGGACTATTTGCAGGTGAGAAATGCCATAGCCCGCATGATTGGCCGGCCGGAGCGCGAGGCTTTGCAGTGCCCCGCGGTGAGCATTCTGCCGCCCCGTCCCCCATCGCTATGTCCAGGTTGCAGCCACAGAGCCACATATTACGCTATGCGAAAGGTCTTTGGCAAGAAGGCCATCTACCCCAGCGACATCGGCTGCTACACCATGGCGGTCGGCATGGGTACTGTGGACACATGCCTGTGCATGGGAGCAAGCATCACTCTGGCCAGCGGCATTCGCTTCGGTGGTGAAGAAGAAGGCATATGTTGCAGTCTGGGAGACTCGACTTTTCTGCATGGAGGTATGACCGGCCTTCTCAATGCCGCCTACAACAAGGCAAGGATCACTGTGACCATTCTCGACAACTCCACCACAGCCATGCCCGGCCCTCAGCCCCATCCGGGTACAGGCGTGACGGCTACAGGTGAGAAAACGACCATGGTATCCATCGAAGCTTTGGCTAAAGCTCTGGGCGCGGGAATGGTGGAGACGGTCGATCCTTACAACCTGGATGAGACTATGGAGAGCTTCCAGAGGGCCAAGGATTATCCGGGCCTGTCGGTAATCATCGCCAAGCAGCCCTGCGTCATCAAAGCTCGCCGCAGTGGCCTGCGGCCCCAACCATTCCTGGTAGGAGAGGAGTGCATTGGCTGTAAGATCTGCCTGGACTTCGGCTGCCCGGCCATAGAATTCGAGAACGATAAGGCCAGGATAAATGCACTATGCTCAGGCTGCGGAGTATGCGCCGCGATCTGCTCATCGTCTGCCATCCGGGAGGTGGCAAAATGAGAACTTCCGAATGCGATATGGTGATTGTGGGCGTGGGCGGCCAGGGAGTAATTTTGATCTCGGATGTGATCGGCAGAGCAGCAGTATTGGCGAATAAGCCGGTATGCGGAGCCGAGACACACGGCATGGCGCAGAGGGGCGGCAGCGTGATCAATCATACTCGTATAGGATGCCGCTTCTCTCCCATGGTCGCCTCAGGGGGAGCAGATGTACTGGTGGCATTGGAGCCTGCGGAAGCCCTGCGCTTCGCTCAATTCCTCTCGCCGACTGGAGTTGCACTGGTCAATACCAGACCCGTCCTGCCCTCTACTGTGACCAGCGGCAAGGCCGAGTATCCACCACTGCAAGAGATACTCGCCCCCCTAAGAGCGCACAGCCGCAAGGTTTTCGCCATGGACGCCACTGCTCTGGCCGAGATGGCGGGCAGCGCACAGGCTATGAATGTGGTAATGCTAGGTGCCCTTTCCAGGCATATTCCACTCTCCGAGGATCTGATTTTGCAGGCTCTTTCCCTTGTGGTGCCGCCCAGGTTCCTGGAAGCCAATAAGAAAGCTTTCGCCTTAGGAAAAGCTGAAGTAGAATAGAAGCGAAAAGGGAGTTTATGGAAATAGAAAAGAAAGAAGAAGAGAATTCGACCGAAGAGAAGTGTACCGTAGGCAAAGAAGCCCCCATAGTCACCCGTTCTATGGTTGAGGAAGCCTGTCCCACCTGTGGTGCACAGGAACCATCCATGCCCGCGGTGCTCCCGGACCCTAGCTGGTCCACAGAGAAGCTGATCGCAGCGACCAAGGATAAGCATATGCTGGTGCGCTCCAACGCCATCATCCTTCTCTCCAAGCGGGAAATCTCCGAGTCCTTGGAAGCTCTCATCGAGGCCCTCAAGGACGAAGAGTATCTCGTCAAGAGCAATGCCATGGTTGCCATCTCCGCCTATGGAAAACAGGCTTCAGAGCGTATAATCCAGGCACTCTCCGATGCGGACAAAGATGTGCGCGCTGGAGCTGCCTGGATTGTGGGAGAGCTAAAGGATAACCGTGCTATTCTGGCATTGGAGAAGGTGGCTAAGGACGACTATCCACTGGCCAGAATTCAGGCTAAGGCGTCCCTGGTCGCTATGGGCAAAGGCCCCAAACAACAGGCAAAGAAGGATGAGCCGGAGGGGCCAAAGGAAGAGCCAGAGGTGGCAAAAGAGGAGAAAACCGAATAACTATCTTTTTTTAGGCTTCTCCCACTCGGCCCATTCTTGGCCACTTTGAAAAGATGTCTCCTTGATCCAGCCAATCCCGGCTGAAGGTCTGGAGATACATCCGCTCCAACTTGGGCTGCCAGCCACAACGGCCCTTTCGTGTCAGATCCATAGCCCGCCTGATGTAGGCCTTCCTGGCGTGGGCAATGAGCCAGAGATCGTCCTGGTTCAAAGTAACATGCATCTCGCGGCAGTAGCTGCAGAGGAACCGATCGTAGAAGGAATCTACCTCCCAGCGATTCAGTCCAAAGAACTTGGCCGGAGGAAACTGCTTGATCAGTTCCAGACCGAATCTGAACCGGGCTAAATCCAGATGGGGGGTACAGACATAATCAAGCCTGGGAAAGTCGATGAGAAAAAGCCTTATGTTCGCTTTCGATGCAACATTCTGGGGCTTTTCATCTTTGATCAGAATGTTCCAGGATGTGAAGTCAAAGAATGGAGTGACCATGGTTTTGAGATTGCACTCATCCATTCGCTCCCGGCTTTTGGCAAGGGACTGGTTGATGTCGTCCTCGCGGGCATTGGCATCGATAGTTAGGGGCTCACCCTCACCCCGAGAAAAGAGCGCATGATATCTTGCCAAAGCAATTCCTGAAAGATCGGCAGCATAGCTTAGGTATTGCGAACTTGCCGGCCGGATCTCATGAAGCATATAGGAAAGATTTACACCCTGCACGTGGCTCATGGCCAGGATTCCTTTCTCTGCATCAACGAACAGGGGCTTGGGAGAGGAGACGAACTCATCTTTGCAACTATTGTAAAAGCGTGATAAGTTGGCATACTCGAGAGCTACTTCGTGAGGTTGATAGTTGCGAGAGATCTTGACCACAATTTTATCCCGAATTTGCCCCTGGCAAAGATCCAGCATAAAGATGCAAGAGTTTCGGCAGAATATTGTCTTTTTGCCCAATACCTTGAAACCAGGATACCGCTCTTCTATGTATTTTTGCACTTCGCCACGGTTCATCAGTTGCTACCTCTTTTGCAGGCAGGTCAATGGCTGTATGCCGTTTAAAGCAAATGGTCGATCCTGAAAAATTATATCAAGGAGAAACGACCATTATAAAATATGGACAGCGCAATTGGTAGCAGCGTCTATAATTTCATCGAACTGGTGGGAACCTCAAGCAAAGATTGGGAAGAGGCGGTCAGCAACGCCATCAACCGCGCAGGCGGTGAGTTAACAAACATGAGGGTAGCTGAGGTAGTTGAGATGGACACAAAGCTTGTTGAGGGCAAGATAGTGGAATTCCGGGCCAAGGTCAGACTCTCTTTTAAGCACGAGGTCGAACCTGAGACACTTTGAGATTGAAGGAAAGGCTTAACAGATAGAACCACAACCCCATGTGATGTGCCCCAAGTAAGCCTGATTATCCCCACCAGAAATGAACAAGAGACGATCTGCGAATGCATCCAAAGAGCCCAGCAGGTCTTCAGAGAGAATGGCCTTTCGGGCGAGATTCTGGTGGCAGACAGCTCGAGCGACGAGACGGCTGCAATTGCCAATTCATGCGGGGCAAAGGTTATCAAACCCGCAAAGTTGGGATACGGAAATGCCTACCTGGCCGGGCTTGCACAGGCGGAAGGGGAATACATCGTCTTCATGGACGGTGATCTGACCTACGATCCCAAAGCCATTGCAGATATGATAGTCATCCTGCAAAGCGGCAATTATGACATGGTTATAGGTTCGCGACTCAAGGGGAAGATTCTTCCCGGCGCCATGCCTGCTCTTCATCGTTATATTGGAAATCCAGTTCTCACCTGTATTTTAAATACCCTCTTTTCCAGCCACATCTCTGATGCCCACTGCGGCCTTCGTGCCATTAGACGAGATGCTTTAAAAAGACTGAATCTCAAGTCGGGAGGAATGGAGTTTGCCTCCGAGATGCTCATTGAAGCAGTCGGCAGAGATCTGAGAGTAGCAGAAGTTCCCATTACCTACTCCCCTCGCAAAGGAGTCTCAAAGCTTCATTCCATTTCCGACGGCTGGAGACATTTGCGTTTCATGATGCTCTATCGACCGGTTCCATTTCTTCTCGTTCCCGGACTATTGGTGCTTATTTTCGGCCTGGCCCTGTTCATAGGAGTGTATCTGCAAGGTGGATCAAGGATGCATTCTTTGATCCTGGGCGGCCTGCTGGCAATCATAGGTTACCAGATGCTATTGGCGGGACTTTATTTTGAAGCATTTGGATCAGCCTATGGCCTCCCTCGCTCGGGACGAATTAAAAAGATGATCAGCTACCACTCTCTAGAGAAGGAACTTTTCATCGGCATAGTCTTGCTTGCCGTAGGTGGCCTGCTTGGCCTGAGAGTCCTGATGAGCTGGGGAGTGTCCGGCTTTGGAGTACTAGATGCTGCATCCAGCGCCATGATGGCCATGATTTTTTCCATCCTGGGAATCCAGACCATCTTCTCCGGAATGTCCATAAGCCTGCTCCTGCTCAATAATGGGCAACAGGATTAATCATGAATTCATCGATGATCAGATCCGGGTCTTTCTAGGTCGCTCATTGGTTATTCCGCCTTTAATTTTATTAAATATCGGCGCATCTGATTTATTCTTCTGCGGTTTTGAGGGATCGTGCTTACCAGGCCCGTCATTGGGCATTCCCTTTGCACCTTTTTTCTTGCTCATTTATATTCACCTTGATTGACTGTCATATAAAAAGGGAAACCAGCGCTGAAATTTTGCCTCAGCGCTATATTCTTCCAATTAAGTCTTAGACGCAAGGTAGCCAATCAACGCTGATGGCACCGCAGGTGGAGTTGCCCCAGAGCTGGATGAACTTCTCAATGGAGAAGACACCAGTCAGGTCCTCAACAGATCTGCCGTACTC
>JAQTYS010000332.1 GCA_028688175.1 Methanothrix sp.
CTCTTAGCTCCAGGTCCTGCGGATTTATGGTATACTCCAGGATTGTTCCATCCTCGGCGAGTTCAGCTACAGATGACCGGCCCAAAGTAGAGAGCTCATCCATGCCACGCATATCATCCCTGCTCCTGCCATGCACGACAAAGGCCCTCTTGTAGCCGATCTCTCTCATGGACTGTGCAATCGGTAGCACCATCTCTTTTGCGTAGACACCCCGCACAGCGTAAGTCGGCTTTGCCGGGTTAGCCAGAGATCCGGCAACATTGAGGATTGTGCCGAATCTGATCTGAGATAAGATTCTGTAGAGGGCGGAAGGGTGCACCTTGGCGCTCATGCCGTTGAAGATGCCGATACCGGCCTGTTCAATGCTTCTTTTCACCAGATCAGCATCGCACTCCACATCAACACCTAGTGTTTCAAGGATATCGATGGCGCCGCATTTTGAGGTTATGGCCCGTGCTCCATGTTTGGCCATGATTATGCCGTCGCTGGCTGCCACCAGCGATGCCGCGGTGCTGATGTTGAAGGTCTTGATGCCGTCCATGCCGGTGCCGCAATTCTCCACTAGAGGGCCGTTTACATCAGGACTGACCCTAATGGTGTCTATTTCGTAAATGGCTTCCCAGATGCCGGCGATCTCAGCAGGCGTTGCCCCCTTAGCGGTTATGGCGGCCAGGAATGCACCCTGCTGCAAATCTGGCTGCTGGTTATTCAAAATCTGCTTGAAAAGAAAGGATGCCTCAACTCTCGTCAAGTTGTTGCCTCTGATCAGCCCGTCCACCCGGTTGCCAAAATATCTAAGACTGTCTTCCATTATCATGCCCTTCGCATTAACTCATGCAAACAACTGATTTCATCCCTTTTCTTTGTGACGAATGTAAAAATGCATCATCAATTCCGGCAAGATTCGTCCTTTTAGTAATAAGCCAGCCGGCCTTGATCATGCCGGATATTAAAAGCTCAACAGCTTGTCGGTTTTGCCGACTGCTGCAGCCGTAGGCCCCGCAGAGGGTAAGCTCACGATAGTGAATAGAGCTTAGGTCGATAATCTCCTGATTGTTTCCCGGAGACGGTCCGGAGAAGATGCAGATCCTTCCACCTGGAGAGAGCAGCTTCTGAAGATACCCGTCCACCCGCACCTTTGGTGTGGCGGTGAGTATGACGTCCACGCCTTCTCTGCCGATCTCTGCGGCCAGGAGGGCCTTCCCAGACTCTTCTGCAGGATTGACAACCACTGCGCTTGTGTGCCTTCTAAGCTCTCGGATGCGGCCGGGAATTTTCTCTGTTACTATTATCTTCGCAGCTTCGTGAAGCTCGGCTAAAAGGACGTGCAGAGCACCGATGGGCCCTCCGCCGTAGATGAGAATCCGCTCATCCCGATTGACGCAGGCCTGCTCCTGGCCGTTGATGCAACACGCTAAAGGCTCAGCCAGAGCGGCAATTGCCGGATCGAAATTTCCCGGCAGCAGATTCACGCCACCTGGGAAGCTCTCTTTCGGCAGGGCCAGAAGCTGTGCAAAACCTCCGTCGCAGTTGAAGCCCATGATCCCGATCTCTGGGCAAAGGTTATCGGCACCCTGCTGGCAGGGCCTGCATTTTCCGCAGGCGATGCCCGGCCACAACTGTACTTCGTCTCCTTCGGCCAGAGATGAGTCTCTATCAATCTCGACGATCCTGCCTACCATCTCATGCCCCAGCACGCGGGGAAGATCCAGGTCACGGTGGCCATGCTCTCGCATCTTGAGATCAGTACCGCAGACGGCACAGGCCAGGATCTCCAGCAGGGCTCCCCCCTTGGGGGTCAACGGATCAGGAATATCGTCCAGCTCCATGACACCCGGAGCCTTTAGAACAGCAGCTCTCATTTCTTGGGAAGCTCCACCGTCATGAGCACCCGGTCCGTCTCTTCGACGAGCTGCATCTGGCTAAATCCATAAATCCCGGCCAGAAGGGCCGCTCCACCCATGCCTACGCCCTCTTTGACGTAGCCCTGCGCATAGATCTGCACCGGAGGGATTTTAGAGTTCTCCAGTCCCGGATCTGAGTAATAGTAAGGCCGACCGGTTGATTCTACGATCTCCCTGAAGTTGGCCGTTTTATCCTCTACAATATATTTGGTGGTGGCAATGGAGATGTCCCCCTCGATCTTCAGGGCTTTTCCCAGGGCCAGCACCGCGGCCATCTGTGTGCCGCCTGCTAAGACCACCCGGCAGCCCCTCAGGCCCTGCATGAGTCCTAGAGCCGCGGCCATCATGGGATCGCCCACCTGCTCGATTGCTTTAAAGGGATCATTCTTCAAGCCACCGATATTGATGCCGGCCCTCTGAAATGCTTTGGCCACCACGCTCTGCTTGAGAGCAGTGGGATTGGACTGGAAACTGCTGCTCACATTGACATCATAGCCCAGAGCCCAGAGAACGGCCATAGCTGTGGTCGTGCCTCCGGCGATGGACTCACCGATGAAGACACAGTCTGAGAGTCCGGCAAGCTTCTTTCCAAGCATTGCGCCATTTTCGTAGAGCATACGGGCTTTCGCAACCGCAGGATCGTTGCGAATGTCGCTGCCCGCAGATCCGCCCAGCTCTGCATAGGGAACGGCCGGCTTCTTACGCAGGCCCGAAGCCACGAATAAGGAAGGTATGCCGGTCAGGTTCAAAGCTGCCTTGGTGACGATCGCCGGAGTGGGTGAGCCGCCTGGTGCTTCCGGCAACTCGGGCATGGTGATGATGCGGTTGGTCTCTACAAGCTCGGCATCGGCGCCTGGGGTGTAGTCGGTCAGCTCCGGCGTGGTTCCGGCGGCAGATAAGCCTGGAATCTTGCCGGTGTCGGTATTGGAGATGATACAAAGAAATAATGGCCGCTTGGGCAGCGGCTCGAAATCGGGATAGATCCAGTTTGGCATGATCCTAGCCTCG
>JAQTYS010000064.1 GCA_028688175.1 Methanothrix sp.
TAGTATTCACCCTGGCCTTCGGAAGACTGGCCAAAATCCCATCAGATGGTATGCCGTATCCCCTATTCAGTTATGTCGCTCTGCTCCCTTGGATGCTCTTTTCAGAGGGAATAGTCCGTTCGACAAGAAGCATGATCTCCAACTCTCATATCATGACCAAGGCATACTTTCCCCGTCTTGTCCTGCCTATCTCCGGCGTTCTATCTCCCACAATTGACTTTCTAATTGCCTTTGTTATTCTGATTGGGATGATGTTCTACTATGGTTTCGTCCCAACGATTAATGTCCTATTCCTTCCAGTCTTTATTGTGCTTGGGATCGCGACCTCTCTTGGTGTGGGCCTATGGTTCTCTGCCCTTAACGTGCAGTACAGGGACTTTCAATATATGGTACCATTCCTCGTTCAGCTCTGGTTGTTTGCCTCGCCCGTTGTTTATCCTAGCTCACTTTTGCCAGAGCCATATAATCTGCTCTTCGGCCTGAACCCAATGGCCGGGGTGATAGAAGGCTTTCGCTGGGCTATGCTGGGGACAGCTCCGCCAAGCATTTTAACGCTAGTCTCCATTTTAATGGTGCTGATAATTCTCGTCTCCGGGGCCTTCTACTTCAGGAGAATGGAGAAGATATTTGCTGATGTGGTGTAAAAATGGGTGACATATCAATTCATGCCAAAAATATAGGAAAGCGTTACGTTATAGGCCAAAGGCAGCGCCAGGAAACCCTAAGAGAAGCTATCAGCAATGCCATAAGAACTCCAGTTAGTCGTATAGCTAGGGGCATGGATAGGGGGAATAAAAAACATTTTTTTTGGGCGCTGAAGGATGTCTCTTTTGATATAAATAACGGAGAGGTTGTGGGCATCATCGGCCGGAATGGGGCAGGAAAAAGCACTCTTCTCAAGATTCTTTCAAGAATAACATCCCCTACGGAGGGATACATTAAGCTGCATGGCCGGGTCGGCTCTCTTCTTGAGGTAGGAACAGGCTTTCATCTTGAGCTGACCGGCAGAGAGAACATCTACCTGAATGGCTCAATCCTTGGCATGCGAAAAAGGGATATAGAGAACAATTTCGATGATATTGTCAAATTCGCGGATATCGATAGCTTCCTGGACACACCTGTTAAGCACTACTCAAGCGGCATGTATGTAAGATTAGCTTTTGCAGTTGCAGCTCACCTGGACAGCGAAATATTGCTGGTGGATGAGATTCTAGCGGTTGGTGATGCAGGATTTCAAAAGAAATGTCTGGGGAAGATAAAGGATGTATCTGGCGAGGGGAGAACTGTGCTCTTTGTCAGCCACAATATGAATGCCATCGAGCAGCTCTGCGGCTCTTGCATGATGCTTGAGAATGGGACGATTAAAAGATATGGTTATGAGGTAAGAGATATGGTTAGAGAGTATCTTTTCGGAGCGGAAGATAGCTTCAAAACTTCAGAGTGGGTTAACAGCAGAGACGAGCTTGATAATCCCTGGTTTAAGCCGCTACACTTCTACCTGGGAGACGAGGAGGGCAATAATGCAGTTATGCCTATACGTAACGGCTCTGACACATATTTGTATATAACTGGCGAAGTAAAGCAGCTCGACCCTGCACTGACCATCGGATACGCCATCTATTGTGAAGATGGGACTCTTCTTTACTGGTCTTATCAAACCGATGGACCTGAGGAGAATTGGATAAAGATGTCTAAGGGCATCAATGTACTGAGGAGCAAGATCCCCAAGCGTCTCTTAAATGAAGGAACTTATAGGATCGAGTGCATAGGTCGACTTCATTCTCGTCAGTGGCTCTTTGAACCGGGCAGGAACGCACCACCTATATTCCTAACCATCCAGGGTGGGCTGAGCGATTCCCCTCACTGGATGAGCAGGCGACCGGGAATATTGGCGCCAATAATGAAGTATAATTAATAATATAATTTCCTGCATCTTTTGGAGGAAAAATCATATGTCAGGAGAAGATGATCAGACATCAAGAGAAACATGCAACCTGCCGATACTCGCGTATCATAAGGTGACTGATATGCCGTACCCTTGCGATTCTGCATGGATCACCCAGGAGGTCTTCAGCCAGCAGATGGCTGCGTTGCATGCTTATGGGTATACAACAGTCTCCTTCATTGATATCGTTAATTTCAAGAAAAAATGTATAGCCCTTCCTTCACGACCGATTATCCTGACCTTCGATGATGGCTATGAATGCGTATACCGTCTTATCCGGCCGATTCTTAACAAGTTTGGGTTCAAAGCAACCTGTTTTCTATGCCCTGATTATATTGGAATTGAGGACAGATATGATAACTCGTGGGATGTGGGCGATAGTGGCTGGCCTACATCCATGATGCTCTGGAAGGAGGCAGCGATTATGGAGGCCGAAGGTCACTTCTGCGAGGCTCACAGCCTATCACATCCTCACCTTAATACCGCAAATCCATGGAAGGCATACAGGGAAATTGCAGGTGCAAAAAAGGAGATAGAAAAAAGGTTAAACAAGGCGGTAACCTGTTTTGCCTATCCTTTTGGAGATGGAGTTGATAGCTCTTTCTTGCGGTTTTTGGTCTCTCATTCTGGGTATAAAGCAGCTGTTTCTTATAATTCTGGCATGGCTGATCCAGCAACCTCTGATATTATGGCTCTACCACGCATCAAGATTACTCAAGAGCATTCGGTCGATCTGAACTCAGATCATCCGGAAGTTTTTTTTATGCACATAATCGACCCATCCTTTCCACTACCATGCATTTCCATAGATCACATCGAGATGTATGATTCTCAAAGCAAAGACCGCCGCAAGTTCTTTGTACCCGGTGAGAGGATGACGATTGAAGTCTTTGCTGTCAATAGTGGTTGTGCGATCAATGTTTGGGCATCACTTCAAATAATCGGTAATACTGCTAAGGGAGATCTGCTGATATTTAATAGCCATCCCAGAAAAGATGTCTTCAAGAAGTCGTTCACCAGCGGTTTACCACAAGGGTTCACCTATACATTCAGAATACCTGATGATGCCGCTGAGGAAGAGTACCGGCTAAACTTCAGCATACACGATGAGAAGTATGTCCTCAGATACTTCCATGGAACTGAAGCATGCGCACTGTTAAGAATTAGGCACTCTCAGAGAGTTATTTCATGAAGGTGTTTTAAAATATATGCAGGACACAGACGTTGTCTATACATGGGTAAACGGATCTGATGAGGCCTTCGCAGAAAGCCGCAGGCGTTGCCTGATAAAACACGGCTTTGCATTGGCGCCCGAAGCCTCCGGAGGGCATCGATTCAGGGATAATGAGGAGCTAAGATATTCCCTGCGATCACTGGATGCGTATGCTCCCTGGATTCGCCGTGTATATATTGTCACTAATGGACAGGTTCCTCGGTGGCTCGATACTGAAAACGAGAGGGTCCGCATAGTGACTCATGACAAACTGTTTTCTAATTCAGATGATCTGCCCACCTTCAACTCCAATGCTATTGAGCTGCAGCTGCATAAAATACCCGGCTTATCTGATCGCTTTTTGTATTTCAATGATGACTGCTTCTTGGGAAGGCCTATAAGCCTGTCGGATTTTATTACACCGGCGGGAGGTATTCGCGTTTACCTCGAAGCCACACGAGTGCCTTCATACTCGCCCCTACTGCCAGTGCATGATAAAGCCTACTGCAATACAAAAAAAATTGCGTCAGAGTTTTCCGGTGGGCAGAGGCTTACGTACCTGCCGGCCCATTCTCCTCAACTGTACGACAGGGCTATTCTGGGAGAGCTAAATAAGCGGTTTGATTTGCATTACAGGAAGACATCAGGGCATCAGTTCAGAGATGAAAATGATATGGTGCTCAGAATCCTCTATTTCTCATATTTATTATTCTCAGAGGACCAGCAATTCAATGGCCATCAGGCAAAGCTCTTTCAGTACGGGACTGATAGCTTTAGTTTTATAATGATGGTAGAGCGACCCCTGAAAATATGGCGAGCCTTTTTTTCGTTGTTTATTCATGGATCCAAATTCTTCTGCGTCAATGATGACCTGTCTGGAGGACCGATTGATCTTCTCATATTGAAGAGCTTTCGGCTTTTCTTGCAGTCTTATTTTCCAGACCCCAGCTCCTTTGAGATCGGGTCAAATCCCTCCAAAAAGGTTCCCGGATAGGCCAAGAGATCAATTGATAAAATAGAAGATCTTTACCCTAGAAGAAGGAGGTCGAAATATGGATAAGGGGACTGTGCGTCAGCAGATGTGGCAGGCAAACTGCCAAGCTACTGATACCCAATCACTAAAAGGAATTAAGTACATCTCTCTTTACGGGGCAAATGGATATTTTATTGCGGCTAAAAGGTACATGATCGGCCTTCAAAATTTTGGTATCCCCTTTATCTGGACCCCTTTGGTAAGAGGAGCAGACAACGAATTGGGACCATTTACGGGAGACAATATAGGAGACACACAGCTTGATCACTTCTGCAATAAGCAGATAAATTATGATACCGTAATCATCCATACGCCGCCTGAGTATTATCCTTATTGGATTGACAAAGAAAAGGATAAAAGAATTTTCGGCTACACTGTATGGGAAACGGATAAGTTGCCTGCTCACTGGCCAAATCTGTTGAACCTTGTCGATCATGTCCTTGTGCCCTGTCAATGGAACAAGGAAGTTTTCATAAAGAGTGGCGTATACAAACCTATCGATGTTATTCCTCATATTTCCGATGGATTTAGACCATCTGCGGATGGCCATAGATTGCGTTGTGCCATCAGTCCCTCTGATTTTGTCTTCTATACTATTGAAACCTGGACAGCAAGGAAAGCCGTTTGGAATACAATTAAATATTATTTAGATACTTTTACAGGGAATGATCCGGTCTTACTTGTTGTCAAAACGACGAAATATGCCTACAATGATTCGCAATTGGAACAATTTAAAAAAATGAACATTTTTAAAGAAAATTTGAATATAATAAAGAAGGCTGCTCCAATCATAAACCTTATTCGAAGAAAGAAGGATACACAGAATGCACTATCTTCAATTCAAAGGAATTACGCATTTCCAGCCAGAATAATGCTGATTAATGAGACTTTAACAGATAATGAAATCATGGACTTACATAATCGGGGAGATTGCTATATATCATTATGTAGATCAGAAGGATGGGGCTTGGGACCGTTCACTGCGGCAGGCATGGGCAAACCGGTCATAATAACGGGTTTCGGAGGCCATTTGGATTTTTTACCAGAAGAACTAGCATACCTGGTCAGTTATGATCTGGTTATGGTAAGAGATGATTGGGATCGGAAGCGTTTTGCCGAGGATATGATGTGGGCAGAGCCAAAGAAATTCCAGGCATGTCAGTTGATGAGACACGTTTTTGAGAATCAGAATGAGGCCAGAAAACGAGGTGAGGCCCTGAGCAAGTTCGTTAATGACGGTTTTAGTGAAGATAAAGTTATGCAGCGGTTTATTGCAGCGTTAGTGCAGGGGAAATTTCGGCAGAGTGGCGAGATAGATGGGACCAATATTTACAAATAAATATGATATAAAGGGAATCAAGTACGTCTCTTTTTACGAAAAGAGTGGATACGGATATGCAGCCAGAGCTTACCTGCAGGGCTTGATTAAAACTGGCATTCCCATAACCTGGACACCTATGGTCCCTGGAAGAGGATGCGGTTTGTGGTTCGTGCCTTTCTTGGGAAGGGATATAGGCGATCCTGATTTGGATTCTGTGTGCAATCGTTTTATTGAATATGATACGATCATATTGCACCTTACTCCTGAATACTATCCATTATGGTTAAAACGCGAACCCGGAAAGAGGATGATCGGATATACTGTCTGGGAGACGGATAAGCCGCCAAGACACTGGCCGCCTCTTCTTAATGCTATGGATGTGCTATTGGTCCCATCCCGATGGAACAAAGAGATATTTATAAAATGGGGAGTAACAAGACCTATATCAGTTATACCTCATATAGCAATGAATTCTAATCCAATCCAATCATCTTGCGATATGTCTGGCTGGGGTATCGGAGCGGATGATTATGTATTTTATAGCATTGGGATGTGGACCGTCCGAAAGAACCTTGGTAATACGATTCAGTGCTATCTCGATAATTTTACAGCCGATGATAATACGCTATTATTGATCAAGACGACGAAAAATGATTATACAAAACGGTATTTTGGGAGGTTCTTTTCCCATACAGAGTGGGCTGTTAAGAAAATATTGAAAAATTATAGAAATCCGGCACGCATAAAGCTCATTGATGAGGAAATAAGTCAAGAAGATATTCTCAATCTTCACGTCCGAGGAAACTGCTATATCTCACTATGCAGGTCAGAGGGTTGGGGTTTAGGAGCCTTTGATGCAGCCAGCTTTGGAAGACCTATTATCATGACCGGATATGGCGGTCAGATTGAATACCTGCCCGGGCATTTGGCCTATTTAGTGGACTATAGTCTTGTGCCCGTGATAGATGAGATTGGAAGACAATCCTATTCACCGGATCAAAGGTGGGCGAAACCGGATAGAACCCATGCATCCCAATTAATCAGACAGGTTTTTGAGAGTAGAAATGCGGCAGATCATAAAGGAATAATGCTGAGCAAGCACATCCACGAATGTTTTAATGAATCTGCCATAATATCGAAGTTGATCCAGGCCATTAAACGGAGATAAGAATAATGAATACAATCATACCCAATCAATTTCACTTTATATTTGGTCTAAAAAACCAAAGAGAGCCGTTTCATCTTGTTCACTATCTCTGCATTGAATCGTGCCGTCGAGTCAATCAACCCGATAAGATTTATTTCTATTATCATAAAATGCCTTACGGCATATATTGGGAACGTATTAAGAGACACCTAACCCTAGAACAGGTAGAATTGGTGCCATTCATCTCAAAATTTCCATATGGATTTCGCAATAGGGCCTGCAAGAAGTATATTTACGCGCATCATTCAGATTTCATAAGGCTGGAAAAGTTGATTCAAAGAGGCGGAATTTATGCAGATATAGATACTATATTCGTAAAAAAGTTCCCAGATCTTCTTCATTCCAAGCCCTTTGTCCTGGGAAGGGAAGACGACATTTTTGTGGGGAAATCGAGTCGAAAAATGCCATCTCTATGCAATGCCCTCGTCATGTCCCAAAAGGGCTCCGAGTTTGCTAAGATATGGCTTGATGCTATGGAAAAAGAATTCGATGGAACCTGGAGCAAACATTCAACCCTTCTCCCATACAAATTGAGCAAAAAGTATCCTGATCTTATCCATATAGAGCCAAGCAGGACCTTCTATAGGCATATGTGGACGATTGAAGGAATCAGAAATCTGTTTGAGGAATGCGACAGAGATCTCGATGGTGTCATCAGCATGCATCTCTGGAGCCATCTCTGGTGGTCTAAGAAACGCATGGACTTTTCATCCTTTCACGAGGATTTAATTACGCAGGAGCATATACGTAGTATTGATACAACGTATAATCTTGCTGCAAGGCCATTCTTGCCACGACGAGAGGATAAAGATGGATGATAGAGTTTCGGTGGTTATAGCTTCAAAAGACAGGCCATTTTATCTTAATCAAGCTGTAAAATCGGTACTGTCTCAGACTCATCCTATTTTCGAAATTATAATTGTGGATGATGGCTCATGCAAGGAATTATTGAGACAAATAAATGAGGTAAATAAGTTAAGTCCAAAAATCAAAATATTTTATCTTCCTGAGAACAGAGGACCTTCATCTGCGAGAAATTTTGCTATAGATAAAGCGGTGGGGGAATTTATTATCTTCTTGGATGATGATGATCTAATCCATCCGAAAATGATAGAATCCTGTATGTCTATATTTGATGATGAAGTAGATATTGTATCATCCTGGTTTGTTTACCTTTTTTCATCGAATGAACCCATAAAATTTGTAGAACCTATTTATCAAACACACTGCAATAATCTTGAAATGAGACCCTTTAATGAATTGCTGTGCTACACCCATCCCATTCATTCCTTTATAATCAGGAGATGCAGCCTTAAGAATGTGAGGTTTCCCGAAGATTTGCGAGTTGGTGAAGATAAATATTTTTGGCTTTCCTTAGCCTCACAGGGATGCCGTTTTAAATGCAATAAGAAGACCCTTGCATTCTACCGTCGTCATAATGCAAATCAAACGTGGCTATCCGACTATAATCAGCATCTACTTGCGTTTCTTCAAAAATTGTTATTGAGCGGAATGCTCCATGATTCGGAAGATATTTTCTTTATCTATAGCTTAATCGCTTTAACGCTATTGAGGCAAAAGAGTCTTCTGAGTGTAAAATATCTTATTAATATGACTAAATATCCTAGATATTATCCAAAATATATAGTTTTGTATTTGAATCTGATCTTAAGAAAAAATAAATTATTAAGGAGAATTTGAATTCATGTCGATGCCAAAGCTTCTATTCATCACACCAGTACCACCTTGTGTTACAGGTCCTGGTATTTCCATTAGGGCGTACAATAATCTAAAGGCCCTAACAACCGAATATGAAATATACTTATTGATAATAAACATTTTTGGTTTTAGAAAGCCTGTGTTGGGTCCAGAATTAAAGGAAATGTGTCATGATATTGTTATTTATCATATAAATCCTATTGAATATTTTCTGAAAAAGGGTATTTCGACTATTTTTCCGCCCAGAAAACCGCGCGAATTGTTATTTTTAACAAAAAATAGATTAAAAAAGATAAATCAATCATTTTTAGGAATACATTTTGACATGATTCATGTATTCCGGATATACATGGTTGCCTATGTTAAAGATATGCTCGAACACAATTCGCGACAATATCTTCAACTGGATTTGGATGATATCGAATCCATCACCAGGAGAAGACTAAGCAAGCTCTATGAATTGAATGGCGAGATTCGAGTATCAAAACTGGTGGAACAAGAAGCCAATCAATATGAAGAAATCGAACGAGAGATGTTGCCTCTTTTCGATCAAGTCTGCGTTTGTTCAGAAGGCGATAAACATAAAATATACGAAAAATATAAATATAATCACGTTAAAGTCGTTCCAAACATCATAAGCATTACTAATTTGAGGGAGCATGAGCGCAAATCAACTTCCTTCAACTTTCTATTTGTCGGTTCTCTGGGATACTACCCTAACAGGGATGCAGCGATTTACTTTTGTGATCAAATCCTTCCGATTATAAGGAAACATGCTCCCATGACATTTTCTTTTAAGATTGTAGGGATGAATGTACCCAAGAGATTTGCATATTATTTATCAAAGTTTCCGGAAGTTGACCTGATCGGACCTGTGGTCGATATGGGACCTATCTATGAATATTCGGATGCAGTGGTTATTCCTATACGTGCAGGAGGAGGGACCCGAATCAAAGCGTTAGAGGCTTTCGCCTATCGAAAGCCCGTCATCTCGACATCGGTTGGTGTAGAGGGAATTCCAGTGAATCACGAGCAGCATATATTGATTGGTGATACCGCAAAAGATTTTGCGAGACAGTGTATCAGATTGATGCTCGATTCGAGTATAGGAAATAACCTGGCTACGAACTCCTTTTCTCTAGTACTATCAAGCTACAATTTCAAGGTGATCAGAAAAAGACTGCCCAAAGATGGAGAAAAATGTCTCTGAAGAAATGAGGTCGAAAAAAGACAGGTCATGTCTTCTTCCTACCTCATTGCCATCTTCAATACTAACGTCCCGACCGGGATTCGAACCCGGGTTGAAGGCTCTCTGCGCTTATAGCTCCGCAGGCCTCCGGGATGTCCACTACCCCATCGGGACAAAACATCCTTCTTGAAATGCTTCAGGTTATTAAGCTTGTTGGCCAGATCCCCTGGTTTGAGCGGTGCGAATGGCGCGCAGAAAGTCAATCTTCCTAAACTCCGGCCAGTAGGGCGCGCAAAAGTACGCAGCGCACTCATTTCCATTGGCCTGCCAGGGCAGGAAGTTGGAGGTGCGACAGTCTCCGCCCGTCCTGATAATCAAATCCACTTTGGGCGGAGAGGTTCCGTCTTGCGGATAGAGATGCATGGCAATCAGATTCTCATCCACCTCTGCGGCACTTATATTTCCCAGGGAGACCTGTTGCGCCAGGGATCGCGCCGCGTCTACCAGTTCGCGCTGTCCGCCATAAGCCAGGGCCACGTTCAGGTACATAGACTTATAATTTCGTGTGGCCTCCTCTGTGCGGCTGATCTCTTCGTGCAGGTCTTGCGGCAGCATCTCCACTCTGCCTATGGCTCTCACCCTAATCCCATTGGCATGAATTTTTTTAGATTGGCCCAGCTCCACAAATTTGTTCTTGATCAGGTCAAAGAGATAGCGCTTCTCCATCTCATCTCGGTTGAAGTTTTCAGTAGAAAAGGCATAAAGAGTGAGATGTTTAACACCTACCTCCAGGCACCAATCCATGACCTTCTCAGAGGTGTCGGCCCCCAGGCTGTGCCCCAAGAAGCGAGAAATACCTTTTTGCCGGGCATATCTGCGGTTTCCATCCTGAATAATGGCCACATGCTCCACCGGAACTCCGGCAAGAATACGTGACTTTAAGAGTCTCTCATAGAAGACGTAGGCTGGGTTTCTCAAGATGAAACTCATTCGATTAATTAGCTTCGCGAATTACTATTTAAATAATTCCTTTGCTGCGGACGAATATGAATTTGCCGTTCTCCTCCCAAGGGCAAGATACAAATAGCTGATGACTCACTTGCATACCTTCAGGGCCTGTGGTCTAGCTGGTTATGACATCGCCTTCACACGGCGGGGATCACGCGTTCGAATCGCGTCGGGCCCATTTGTATTTTGGCCGACACAAGCTTTAACTATTTAAGCGTAGTTTTTGGCGCAAGGGCGAAAGAAATACTTTGGCTACTCGGGGCAAGCGGCCCCGAAGATTCCATTAGTCTTAGGTCCATAATTATTATTTGAGGTGATAAGCTGTATAACAGAGGTCGTGGCAGGGAAGAAGAAGGAGCTGTAATAACCAGAGTTCGTCTCCCCCGCAAACAGGATCGAGAAATATTCGGTCATGTGGAAAGTTTACTTGGAGCCAATCGCATTAAGGTGAGATGCATTGACGGCGTAACCAGGATGGGTCGCATTCCCGGCAAGATGAAGAAGAGGATCTGGATCAGGCAAGGTGATGTAGTTATTGTCATTCCCTGGGAAATCGAGAATGATAAGGCCGATGTGGTCTGGAGATACACCGGGCCCCAGGTGGACTGGCTACAGCGTAAGGGATTCCTGAAAGGAACTTCTTGATGGGAATCTTCTTGATAGGCACTTTATGAGCAGGCGTACCAAGGACGAAGATTTCGATACCAAGATCGATGTTCTTCGTACCAGGATAAAAGACTCCGATGATCTAAACGTCCAGGATGCAGTATTCGATAAGCGCACTCTGATGGACCTTTACAGCCTGGCCAGCAAGGGCGTAATCGATGCTCTGGGCGGATCTATCTGCACCGGCAAAGAAGCCAACATTTTTAGGGCCATTGTGGGTGAAAAAGAGCTGGCCCTGAAGATTTATCGCATATCTACCAGCAATTTCTGCGTCATGCAGGACTACTTGCATGGCGATCCGAGATTTGGAAATGTAAAGGGCACAAAGAGAGCTATCGTCGCTGCCTGGACCAGAAAAGAATTTCGAAATCTGACACGCGCGCAGGAGGTAGGTATACCCGTGCCCCATCCCATAGCCATGAAAGAAAACATACTGGTTATGGATCTTATAGGCATTGGCGAGAATGTCGCTCCGCC
>JAQTYS010000065.1:0-5952 GCA_028688175.1 Methanothrix sp.
TGCTTTGCCGAGAAGGATGGGACATTCACCTCCACCGAGAGACGGGTGCAGCGCGTCCGCCAGGCGGTGGCCCCACCAGGCGATGCCAGAGCAGAGTGGGTGTGGATCTGCGACCTGATGAGAAGGCTGGGGCTTAAAGTCGACTATTCTTCGCCGGGTGAGATCATGAGAGAAATTGCATCGCTTACCCCCATTTATGGTGGGATCAGCTACGAGCGCCTTGGGCCAGAGGGGCTGCAATGGCCCTGCCCATCGAAAGATCATCCGGGAACGAGCATTTTGCATGTCGATTGCTTCTCCCAGGGCCGGGCTCGTCTTCGTCCTGTTATGTACATCAAGCCACCTGAGACTCCAGATGCAGACTACCCCATGATGCTCACTACGGGACGCAGCCTCTATCACTTTCATACCGGCACCATGACTCGCAGAACTTCTCTTCTGGATAGAGAGGTTCCTGCTCCCTTTGTGGAGATCAATCCTGAGGATGCAAAGCTCATGGGTATAAGAGTTGGCATGAGGGTCAAAGTGGAGACCCGGCGGGGGTGCATTGTAGCGGAGGCGCGGCTGGTGAAGGGCCTTCCCCAAGGATATCTATTCCTGCCCATTCACTTCTCCGAAGCACCGGCCAATGCTCTAACCGCCCAAAATCTTGATCCCATCTCCAAGATTGCGGAGCTTAAAGTATCAGCAGCACGTCTTACGAAGGTGATACCATGAAGGCCTTCCTCCAGAGAGACCGACTTCTTCCTCTGCTGGAAGCTCTAAGCCGGCACATCGAGGTCATTGCACCGGCGGCAACGCAGGCAGGACCGGTCTTTGCTACCTGGCAGGGCCAGGCCCTTGATCTGAAGACAAAAACCCTCTCTCCTCCGACAGAGTTCCTGCTCCCCCATAAAGAAGTGCTCTTTCACTATGTTCAGGAAGAGGGGCGTTATACCTTCGAAGAGGAGCAAATCCATCCCCGACTGCTGTTTGCCATCCGGCCCTGCGATCTGCACGCCATAGCGCTGCTTGATAAAATCTTTGGAGAGCAGCCTCCTGACCAGGCTTACTTTCGCCGCCGAAGGGCCATCGCCTTGGTGGTGCAAAACTGCATCGCTCCCGGAAGAGAGTGCTTCTGTGCTTCTTTTGCAGCAGGGCCGGAGGCAAAAGATCCCTGCGATATAGAGTTCACCGATATTGGGGAGGGATTTTTATGCGAGACCGAGACGCCGGCAGGAATTCTGATTCTGAATGCCGGTGCAAATCTCCTGCAGAGCGTACAATCAGTGCATCTTCAAGAGAAGGCCAGGCTCCTGCAGAAGGCAAGAGAGGCCATGCCGCAGGACCGATCTTGCGCTCAAATCAAGAATGCCATGCAAAGAGCTGACTGGGAAGCACTGGGCCAGGAGTGCTTGGCATGCGGCGGATGCACCTTCGTCTGCCCTGTCTGCCACTGCTTCAATATCCTGGACCTGGGCGTTCCGGATGGGGAGAGGCTGCGCTGCCGGGATTCCTGCCTCTTATCCGGATTTTCCCGCCTGGCCGGTGGGGCAAATCCCAGGCGCACGCCGGGAGAGCGACTGCATCACTGGTATCAGGACAAGTTCGAGGATATCCCAGAGATCACAGGTCTTCCCGGATGCGTGGGATGTGGACGATGCATTCTAACCTGTCCTGCGGCCATAGATCGAGTCAATCTGATGGTGAAGAGTCATAGGGAGGCGAGATAGATGAACGAGTACATTCCCATGCAAGCTGAGATTGTAGATATCGATATAGAGTCTCCCAACACCTATCTGATCACACTGGAACTCCTCGAAGAGGGAGCGGATTTCAGGTATCTTCCCGGTCAGTTCGTGATGATCTCAGTTTTTGGACTGGGCGAATGTCCCATCTCCATAGCCTCATCTCCTACCAGAAGAAGCCTGCAATTATGCATACGTCGTGCTGGAAAGGTAACGAGCGGGATCATGGACTGTCTGGTAGGAGATATAGTCGGAATACGCGGCCCATATGGGAACGGCTTTCCATTAAACCGGATGATGAGGGATGTGGTAATCGCCGGTGGTGGCTCGGGATTTGCCACTCTTCGATCGCTGATCAACTACATTGCCGACCGACGGGAGGAGTTCGGCAAGGTGGCCATAGCATATGGAGCGCGGACCCCCCAGGACCTCTACTTCATGCAGGAGTACAAAGGCTGGCAGAGGGCGGACATGGAGGTAGCAGTGACGGTGGACATCGGTGACGAGCTATGGAAAGGAAATGTCGGCTTGGTCACCAGCCTCATCGACCATTTTGATGTGGGTTATGGCTCTGCGGCTATCTGCGGTCCGCCGGTGATGATTAACGCCGTGGCCGGAAAACTCATGGATCGAGGATTTCACCGGGCAGATATTTATGTCTCTTTGGAGCGGCACATGAAATGCGGCGTGGGCAAATGCGAGCATTGTGCTATCGGCCCCTATCATACCTGCCAGGACGGACCGGTCTTCAGCTACGACCGGGTAAGGGATGTGCTTTGAAATCATCTTAGAAATTTGCCAATGCCGGTCCGAAGGAATAGTAGATCTCCGCAGGAATTCCGTTTACCATGCCGTAAGCATCGGGCTCGGGTAGCAATGACTTGCTTTGATTCCAGCTGGCATCAATGCTGTGTTTGGGATTAATGGTCTTGGTAATGTAGTAGGGCTGCGTTTTTGCCGGTGCCGCAATTGTCTGCAGCATTAGCGATTCATTCATGCCGAAGATGGCTAAAATCCAGGCGTTGTATCCTGCAACTGCCTGGTTATAGGCAGCAATATCTCCTTCTTTTGCCTGGTCATATCGATGAGACATGTTCCATCCCCAGTTTAGGCCATCCAGGGCACCTCTCTGGTAGTCGCTCAAGGCCAGCGACGAGTCAATCAGGTTATGTGCGAAGAGCACGATTAACAGAACAAATAATGCGCGTTTCATATTTGCCACCTCTTTGCGGACCAATAATATGGTCAACTAATATGGCAGTATCTGACCAAATAGATTTGGGTATGCGCCAGCTAAATAACGGCTGCGTCATGATCCTTAAGAAGAGCCTCAATCACCTCTGGTCGGGCCTGACCGCTGATAGGCGCAAAAGCGCTCTTTTTGCGGCCGCCGGCATCGGACCGCTTCATTTCTCCGCAGAGCCATTCCTCATGGGTTATCAAGTCGAGGGATAACGCCTCCTGGGCGCTGCAACGCAAGCGTCCGGCGAAAGCAACGGCTGCTTTTTCCTGGACACATGCGAAGATCTGGACTGGGCTTATGAAAAAGAACGACCCGGCTTTCAATGGCTGCTCCAGCACAATACGCAGTATCTCCCTGCCTGCACATTCATCCAGACCGCCTGCTCCCAGACCATAGAGGTCCATCTCCACTACCGCATAGCGGCTGCGGGGGGAGACAATGGCGATGGATGCGAACGCTCGGCTGTGCATGCAGCACCATTCCCAATATTCCTTCAAGACCTTGCGTTTCTCCATCCAGACAACATGACGGGCCAGGACGGCCTCTTCTAGGGTGTTATGCGGCTTTAGGGAGTACTTCATTTACAACCTCTGCGATTGATACTTATCTGGACGAAAAATGCGAATGCTAAAAAAAGAAAGATGGAGATCCTATTGCACCGCGCTCTTCACCTCATCGACGATCTTGTCGATGAGGCTCTTCTCTTTCTCGGTCTGCTTCTTTCTCTTCTCGCCAAACTCCACTGCCAGCGCTTCCAAAAGCTGCTTTTGCCGCTCCGTCAGAGTGGGGGGCGTTTTAATCCTGACCTTGACATGCAGATCGCCTGCGCCCAAGCCTTGCAATCTGGGCATTCCCTTTCCTCTCAGCCGGAAGACGGTTCCCGTCTGCGTGCCTGCCGGTACCTTCATCTTGGCCCGCCCGCCTAATGTGGGGACCTCCAGCTCAGTGCCCAGAGCCGCCTGGGTGAAGCTGATAGGCGTCTCCAGGAGAAGATCGCTCTCCACACGCTGGAACATGGGATGGGGCCGGACGTTTATAACCACATAAAGGTCTCCGTTCTCCATTCCCGGTCCAGCGGCGTCTCCCTGACCGCGCAGTTTGAGGTGCTGGCCGTCCTCTACCCCGGGCGGAATCTTGATGTTGATCTTGCGGTTCTTTCGCATCCTTCCCGAACCGGAGCAATCGCCGCAAGGTGTGACGATAATCTGCCCCCGGCCACCGCACTTGGGACAGGCCGATGAGGTGACCATCTGTCCGAAAGGTGTGTTCTGGGCGCGGGTGATTTGGCCGGAGCCACGACAGTTGCTGCAGGTGGTGGGGTTGGTGCCGGGCTTGGCTCCGCTGCCATGGCAGGTGGAGCAGTTCTCTGTTCGAGGCACCTCAATGGTCGACTCAAGACCGGTACCCGCCTGCTCTAATGTGATGGTTACGTCGTAGCGCAGATCCCGACCACGCGCCTGCTGGCCTCGACCTCCGCCTCCGAAGAACATATCAAAGATGCTCTCGCCGCCACCTCGGCCTCCGCCTCCGGCGCCGCCAAAGCCAAAGCCCCTCAGCAGATCCTCGAAGTTCACTCCGCGAAACAGGTCCTCTTGCGAGTACTGGCTGTTGATTCCAGCGTGGCCGAACTGGTCGTACTTCTGCCGCTTTTCCGGATCGGAGAGGACTGCATAGGCCTCGGATAACTCCTTGAATTTTTCTTCAGCATCGGGCTCTTCCGATCTGTCGGGATGGTACTTCATGGCAAGCTTGCGATAAGCCCCCTTGATGTCCTTCTCGCTCGAATCCTTGGGTACTCCCAGGACCTCGTAGTAGTCCTTCTTCTCCGGCATATCTTATTTCCGTTCCTTACTTTTTGTCGTTTACAACTTCGTAGTCGGCATCCACAGTTTGATCTGACGGCCCTTGCCCTGAGGTTTGCTCCGATCCTGCACCCTGCGAAGCCTGTTGCTTGGCCTGCTGTTCCGATGCAGCTTTTTGATACATGGCAGCCGACAGCTCATAGATGGTATTTTGCAGTGCTTCGGTCTTGGCCTTGATCTCGGAAATTTCGCCACCGGTCTGAGCATTCTTCAGGTCGGCAATGGCCTTCTCAATCTTCTCCTTCTGTTCAGCCGTGGCCACATCGCCGGCATCTTTGAGCATCTTCTCGGAGGCATAGACCAGAGAATCAGCCGCATTCTTGACCTCAATATCTTCCTTCCTCTTCAGGTCGTCAGCAGCGAACCGCTCTGCGTCTTTGATCTTGGAATCGATCTCATCCTTGCTCAGTTTGTGAGGCGCAGTAATGGTCATATTCTGCTCCTTCTTGGTGGCCAGATCCTTGGCAGAGACATGGATGATGCCGTTGGCGTCTATGTCGAAGGTAACCTCGACTTGAGGAATGCCGCGAGGAGCCGGGGGTATGCCCACCAATGTGAACCTTCCCAAAGAGACATTGTCTTTGGCCATGGGCCTTTCTCCCTGAAGCACATTGACCTCAACACTGGTCTGGTTGTCGGCAGCCGTGGTGAAAATCTGGCTCTTGCGAGTAGGAATGGTGGTATTCCTCTCAATCAGCTTGGTGGTGACTGCGCCCAGAGTCTCAATGCCCAGAGAGAGGGGTGTTACATCCAACAACAAAAGATCCTTGACCTCACCGCCCAGGACGCCAGCCTGAATGGCTGCACCCATGGCCACGCATTCCATGGGGTCCACGCCTCTTTCTATCTCCTTGCCCATGAAGCCCTTTACAAACTCCTGCACAATGGGCATTCTGGTAGGGCCACCTACTAATATGATCTTTCCAATATCGGATTTTTCCAGCTTGCTGTCTCGCAGGGCCTGAGTCATGGGACCGCGACAGCGTTCAATGACATCTCGCACGAGTTCATCGAGCTTGGATCGGTCCAGCGTCATGGAGAGATGCTTGGGGCCGCTGGCGTCTGCCGTGATGTAAGGCAGATTGAGATTGGTCTGCATCACACTGGACAGCTCAATCTT
>JAQTYS010000065.1:6052-11774 GCA_028688175.1 Methanothrix sp.
AAGGCCACGTAGGATGGAAACGCCTTGCCGCCGATGCTTGTCCCTTCTGCGCTGGGAATTATGGTGGGTCGGCCGCCGATTAGAACTGCAGCCGCCGAGTTGCTGGTTCCAAGGTCAATGCCGATAATTTTTGACAAGATCTCATCTCCTGAATTTGAAAGTTATCACAACTTGGCGATTATTTTACCTTTTCGCCACCGCTACTTTTGAGAAGCGGATGACATGGGAATTGAATAGGTAACCCTTCTGTATCTCTTCTGCAACAATGCCTTCATCCAGATCTTTTCTCTCGACCTGAAATAGAGCCTCATGGCGATAGGGATCAAACTTCATCCCTATTGCAGCGATAGGCATGAGCCCTTCTCCGGATAGTATATCGAGCAATTGAATGTAGAGTGCCTTGCTGCCTTCTTCATGCTTTGCAGCAGCTTCCAGACTGTCAAGCACAGGAAGAAGCTTTTTTGCGAGCTTCTCAGATGCGTATTTTACATTAGCTTCCTTCTCACGGGCCGATCTTTTCATGATATTGTCCAGATCCGCCCGACAACGCATCAAGAGGTCGAGCCGCTCCTCCGCCAAGCTCTGGGCAGAGGTGAGCTGTTGCTGCAACTGCTCGACATTCATGCCTGAAGTATCCGTCTTCGTTTCAGATTGTTCATCAGCATCCGCCATAATATCCACCCAAAGTTTGGCCAAATCGAAATCATAGGGAGGAATTGGCCGGCTTTTGCCGGTCCCTTTTTTAGTCCCTCATTTCTTTAGTAGTGAGGCATCTGCATAGGAGGCATAGTGTAGTCATGCGGGCTTTGGCCTGGCTTGGGGGCCAGCTCTTCTCTCTTGGCTGCAATGACATCATCCACCCGCAAAACCATGGTGGCGGCTTCAGTTGCAGATTTAATGGCCTGCGTCTTTACCTTTAACGGTTCCACAATGCCCAGGGCCAGCATATCTGCAGGCAGGCCTGATATCAGGTTCAGCCCGAAGTTCTTCATGCCCAGGCCGCCCTTGGCTCTCAGAGCTGCTAAGCTGTCCACTGGATCAAAACCAGAGTTCTCAGCCAGGGTCAGAGGGATGGACTCCACTGCATCGGCAAAGGCCCGAACAGCCAACTGCTCTCTCCCTTCCAGGGTGGAAGCATACTGTCTCAGGTTCTCGGCCACAACGACCTCCGGAGCGCCTCCGCCGGGCACAATCTTACCGGAGCGAATGACATCCATTACCACATTGAGGGCATCATCCAGGGCGCGCTCCATCTCCTCTAAGAACTGTTCAGAGACACCGTGCAGGATGATCGATACCGCCTTGGCCTTCTCGCAGCCTTCCACGAAGATCATGTGCTTATCTTTGCCGATCTTGCGCTCTTCCACAAGTGCTGCCGATCCAAGATCCTTGGCAGTGACAACCATCACGTCGCCAACCAGCCTTGCCCCCGTGGCCAAGGCCAACATCTTCAGATCCTCTCTCTTAACCCGGCGAACAGCTAGAATTCCCAGCCTTGCCAGATAGTTTTGGGCTGTAACTCCTATGCCCTTCTCGCAGAAGACAACATTAGCTCCTGCTGCGACAATGGCATCAACCTGAGACTTGATGACCGCTTCCTCGCCCTCTCTAAAGCCGGCGAGATTCTTGGCCTCAGTTATAGTGATCTTGGCATCCGTATCCAGCTTCTTTAGTTCGAGAGTGCCTTCCAGGAGCATGATCTTGGCTGCAGCTATGCTTTTGGGCATCTCCAGGGATGTTCTCTCTTTCTCGATTACTATGCCGTAGTTGAGAGTTGAGTCCTCGATTTTACCTCCGGGAATAAGGACGGTCTTTATATTCTCTTCAATGTCCTTGCCCTCAAAACCAGCTACGGCACGTGCAGCATCCACTGAGATTTTTGCCAGCTTATCCATGGCGATCTCAATGCCCTTTCCTCGCATGGCTGTCTGGGCAATCTTCAATAGAACGCCCTCGTCGCCAGAGACGTCGATAGCCATTGCAGAAAGCACTTCTTGTGCTCTGGCGGCAGCTTGCTTATATCCCTGCACAATTACTGTAGGGTGGACATCCGAATCCAATAACGCTTCTGCTTTTTCCAGCAGCTTGCCTGCGATTATCACCGCTGTGGTGGTGCCGTCTCCGATCTCGTCGTCCTGGGCTTTTGCCACCTCAACGATCATCTTGGCCACTGGATGCTCAATATCCATCTCTCTGAGGATGGTGGCTCCGTCATTGGTGATGGTTGCCTCTTCGCCGGCGATGAGCATCTTGTCCATCCCTTTGGGTCCAAGGGTGGTCCGAACAGCCTCTGCGACCGCCTTTGCAGCTAAGATATTCTTGCGCTGCGCATCTTTTCCGCTCTCTCGTTTGCTTCCTTCTTTCAATATAATTATCGGTACGCCGCTCAAACCTGCCAAACCTATAGTCCTCCCCGACTTTTTTCTTACTACCAGTTTGAAGTTCTATATAAAAGATTCGCACGATATATGGCCGTATTTGGGACCATATTTGTATGCAGCCCGACATATATATAGTCTATATAGGAAGATCTATATAGCCGTCTTCCGATCACAACCAATTGGAACAAACGACTGTTGAGAACAACGTTTGAAAGGGATATGTGGTGACATCGAAGATCATCTCAAATAATTTAAATCTCTGGTACGGAGAAAAGCAAGCTCTTAAGAATATAAACCTGGAGATTCCCGAGAAAAAAATTACCGCTCTAATCGGCCCTTCGGGCTGCGGCAAGTCGACTTTTATCCGCTGTCTGAACCGGATGAACGACCTTGTGACAAATATTCGCATTGATGGCCAGGTTCTCTATGATGAGATCGATATTTATGGAAAGGATGTCGACGTCGTGGAACTGCGCAAGAGGATCGGCATGGTATTTCAGAAGCCCAACCCCTTTCCTATGTCCATCTACGATAACATTGCCTATGGCCCCAGAATCCATGGGCAGAAGAATATTGATAAGATTGTAGAGCGCAGTTTGATGGATGCTGCCCTCTGGGAAGAGGTCCGCGAGAGGCTGGACCAGCCGGCTATGGGCCTATCCGGCGGCCAACAGCAGAGGCTGTGCATCGCCAGGACACTGGCCATGAAGCCTGATGTCATTTTATTTGATGAACCCTGTAGTGCGCTCGATCCCATCTCCACCGGAAAGATCGAGAGCCTCATGGAGATTCTAAAGGACAACTATACTCAGGTAATTGTGACCCATAACATGCAGCAAGCTGCTCGGATATCCGACTGCACCGCCTTCTTCTTGCTGGGCGAGCTGATCGAAGTGGGAAAGACAAAACACATCTTTGAGATGCCGAAAATAAAGAGCACGGAAGATTATATCACGGGAAGATTTGGCTAGAGGATTTGGCAGGAAAAATAGCAGTAGGCTTACAGGAGAGGTAAGATGAGCCCGTATCGAGAGCGGTATCACAGAGATCTAAAAGAACTAAAGAATCTCACAAAAGACCAAGCGAATCACGGCGGGGAAGCCATAGACAAGTCTGTCTTAGCTTTGCGTGATTATAATATGGATCTGGCGAAAGATGTCATCAAACACGATCAAGAGATGGACGACCTTGGCCTGAAGATCGAGAATTTATGTATGGAGCTTCTGGCTTTGCAGCAGCCGATGGCCAAGGATCTAAGACGCATTATTGGCATACTGAAGATCGGCATAGATTTGGAGAGGATCGGCGACCTGGCGGTAGACGTGGCTAGAGTTACCACGCAATCGCAAAATAAGATCCAGATAACAAAACTGGAGTATATCCCCCGCATGGCTGAGATCTGCAAAAAGATGCTCGAACAGTCCATGGAAGCACTCATGAACAGCGATGCAGATTTGGCCAGACAGGTCACCAAATGGGATTATGAGATCGACGGGCTGTACGTCAAAGCCAGAACCAAGCTCCTGAAAATAATTATCGAAAGACCGGAAGTGATCAACGAGGGAACTGCTCTGCTCATGGTAAACAGGCATCTGGAACGGACCGGCGATCATATCTGCAATATTTGTGAGACCATCGTCTATATGGTGGAAGCAAAAAGAGAACATCTCAACTAGGGCTATTTATGGACACACGAAAGGTGCAGCGGACCGGCAAGTCGACATTTATCGTCTCACTTCCCAAAAGCTGGGCGACCAAGAACGGCATTTCCGCCGGCTGCATAATTTACATCAATCAGGGAGATAATGGGGCCCTCACATTGTCCACAGATCGTTCGGAGCGAGACATGCGAGTGCGCCTGGATATCGGCGACAAAATGGGAGAACACCTTATAAGAGATATCATCGGATGCTATGTGGGCGGCTATAGAACCATTGAGGTTACATCCGGTCACATGTCCTCTGTGCAGAAAAAGGACCTGCACCAGATCGTCAACAAGCTAATCGGCCCCGAGATTTTGGAGGAGACCATTAACAAGGTGGTCATTCAGGACCTGTTGAGCTCCGAGGAACTTCAATCCGAGCGGGCCCTGAAGCGAATCAGAACCGTAGTGAAATCCATGATCACCGATTCGCTCTCCAGCCTCCTAAATAATAACGAGGAGCTGGCGGCGGATGTGATTCAGAGGGACAATGATGTGGACCGGCTCAACCTTCTCATCGCCCGCCAGTTTACTGAGATCCTGAGATCGGGCTCTGTGAAGCAAGAGACGCTCAATCCCATCACAGCCTTCAATTATATGCAGGCGTCATCCAACCTGGAGCGCATAGCAGACCATGCCCATCGCATTGCCGAGATCGCCATTCAGAGAAGCTACCGCCTTCCCGAGGATTTGAAAGAGGAGCTTTCCAGCATGGAGTCATTGCTCTGCGGACTGCTTGACGATTCGATATCCTATTTGCTGCAGACCAACTCCAACAAGGCCAATGAGCTCATCGACAGGATAAAGGAGATTCAGAAGCATGCCGAGGGAATAGCCAATTCCTCTGACAGCAAAGACAAATCGGAGATGGTGGTTCGATTGGTCCTGGCCAGCAGTCTGGAGCGCATGCTTGACTACATCATGAACATCGGCGAATTGACCATAAACCTCTGTCATGCCACGCATTCGACTGAGAAAGCGTGAGGCCCAAATTACCAAGGGCATAACCCATGAGGTAGATGGTGACGGGGCAAAATATACTACAAACGATGTTAACCTCATGTCGGACGCGGCAATAGAAAAATATGCGACCTCTGAACAAGGAAAGGCCCTGGGTGCAGATTTCCTTGGAGGAGTCTGAGCCGCAAGATTCCTATTATTTTTTAAAATGTATCCTGTTTTAGAGAATTTATCAGGAATTCATCGAAGCGAATAGATGAAGTCCACGGCAGGCCCCGCCTGCGAGCGTGTGTGGGCGGTTATTTGCAAGCTTCAAAGCCTTCCAGAATTTCAAAAGTCTGTCGGAAGTTGAGCTGCAATATATCTGCCGCTTCTCTGATGCTGATCTCACCGTCCTTATAATAAGGAGGGAGGCAAAAGTCAATTGGGTGTAGGAGGGAGAAAATAGGCCATCGACCTTTGCCAATATACTATACGACAATTGACGAATAAATAGTTTTCGGTTCTTCGAGGCAGTTCTAATAAAGTGACTTCCTCCCATGCCCCTGAAGAGGCAGGGCTTCCTACGTCATCGATCTAACTTGCTTTGATAGTTTGCTCAAAGTAGGGGTCGGATCTTGATAGGCTCTTCCCCTCAGTCCGAGGGTGCGAATGTTCAAGCTGGCATTGATGTCTCGAT
>JAQTYS010000066.1 GCA_028688175.1 Methanothrix sp.
CAATGCCAGCTTGAACATTCGCACCCTCGGACTGAGGGGAAGAGCCTATCAAGATCCGGCCCCTACTTTGTGCAAATCATCAAAGCAAGTTAGATCGATGACGTAGGAAGCCCTGCCCCTTCAGGGGCATGGGAGGAAGTCACGAGATTATATCGGCTAAGACATGCCAAGTCAATATGGCCAGGGGACGGAAAAGGCATTTCTTTGGTCAAAGCCGCCCCGAATATTTTTTGGGCAATCAGGTAAAAAAACAAGCTAATGAGACAGGATATTTGCCAAGCTGGCTCATATGGCGTCAAGCAAGAAGATTATATTGAAGCACATATACTTATGCTATGTGAACAATATAGCTAAATCTGCAAAGAACGCCGTTGAGGAATCCGTGATCAAAATCAATAAGCTTACAGGTCCGGATAAACTACTCGACCTTCAGAGAGACTTAGCTATAGCTCTGAACTCTATTACCGATTTAAACGAGGCGCTGGCACTCATCTTGGATGTTGCTCTTAAGGTGGACGGCATCAATGCGGGTGCCGTTTACATCGTAGATGAATCCACTGGCGATGTGGATCTGCTACTGCATAAGGGATTATCCGAAAAATTTGTTGAAGGCTGCTCGCATTGCGATTCAAATTCGCCCAGAGCACGCATAGTTTCGGCTGGCGAAATAGTCTATAGAGATTTTGAGTACATTTCTCAGACTTCTTTCTCGGATCTGAGAGTGGAAGGCTTGAAATCAGTTGCAGACCTTCCCGTGAAGTATAAAGAAAAAGCAATAGCTGCACTTATTCTTGCTTCTCGAATATATGATGAGATTCCATTAGGTACTCGCAATTCGCTCGAGACTCTTGCAGCCGATATGGCAGGGACCATAATCAGAATCAAAAATGGAGAAGAACTTCGGAAATCTAAAGAATACCTCAATAAAATAATAAACGCGATTGGTGACCCTATATTTGTTAAAGATCGGGATCATCGATTGATAATGGTTAACGATGCTGAATGTCGTTTAGCAGGCCGAACGCGGGAAGAACTTCTTGGAAGAACTGATTATGATTTTTTCCCTAAAGATCAAGTGGACATTTTCTGGGAAAGAGATGAATTAGTCTTCAAAACCGGGAAAGAGGATGTAAATGAAGAGCAAATTACCGATGCTCAGGGAAATATTTGCACTATTATCACCAAGAAGACCTTACTCACTAACAATGATGAAAATAAGTTCATAGTTGGTGTGATTAGGGATATAACCAAACGAAAGAAAGAAGAAGAAGAACTTCATAAGAAAGATATTCTGCTTGGTGGAGCTGCCATTGCCGCAAATATTCTTCAGGTAAATAACGATCTGGATCATGCAATAAATCTTACTCTTGAGATTTTGGGAGCTGCTACAAATTCCGATAGAACCTATATCTTTGAAAACGAAACTCAAGAGAACGATGTACATCTAGCTCGTCTTCGTTATGAATGGTCACGGGATCCCGCTGGTTCCTTTAAAAATAATGCAGATTTCTGCCGTCTTAAATATTACCCGGTATTATCTCGATGGTATGATGTGCTTTCCAAAGGACACCCCATAAAAGGCTTGGTTCGAGAGCTTCCAAAACTCGAAAGAGCATTATTAAAGCCTCTAAACACCAAGGCGCTTCTCATCATGCCAATTATGATTGAAAACCAATTCTGGGGTTTTATCGGCTTTGATGATTGCCAATCCGAACGCATCTGGATCAGCATCGAAGGATCTATCATTCAGGTGGCAGCTGCATCAATTGGTCAGGCTATTGTCCGCAAAAAAGCTGAGAATGCACTCATCAATGCTAAAGAAATTGCAGAATCCGCAGCTAGAGCCAAATCCGAGTTCTTGGCCCATATGTCCCACGAGATAAGGACTCCCATGAATGCGGTCATAGGATTGACCGATCTTCTGGAAAGGACAAATCTGGACAAAGAACAACGAAATTATCTGGAGACGATTCGAAGCAGTGGTGATTCCCTGCTATCAATTATAAACGATATTCTGGACTTTTCAAAGATAGATAGCCACAAGGTGGAGTTGAAGTCCCATCCATTTAGTTTAAAAGATTGCATTGAAGCTTCTCTGGATATTGTAACCACAGAGGCGTCCAAGAAGGGGATCGACCTAAGCTACAGTATCGATTCCAATGCTCCAGAGAGAATAGTTGGTGACTCTGCTCGGCTGCGCCAGATCTTGATCAACCTTCTAAATAATGCTGTTAAGTTCTCCGAAAAAGGCGCAGTAAAGATAGAAGTATCTGGCAGGAAGCTTGATGCTCCAAATCATGAAATTCGCTTCTCTGTGAATGATTCGGGTGTGGGAATCCCCGAAAATTGGATAAACCTCTTATTTCAACCATTTACTCAAATTGACTCATCGACTACGCGCACATATGGTGGAACGGGACTTGGTCTTGCCATTTGCAAGAATCTTGTGGAAATGATGGGCGGAACGATTTGGGTAGACAGCCAACTTGGCAAAGGTTCAACATTCTATTTTACAATTGTGGCGCCGTCCGCAACCAATATGCAATCTCCTTCCAAGGTTGAGGACAATAAACCAAAGATCTTTCCTATGCATAACAAACCTCGCACCATGCGCATTCTGCTGGCTGAGGATAATCCGATCAACCAAATGATGATGCAAAAAATGCTAAATAAGCTCGGCTATAATGCTGATATTGCAGCTAATGGGCTTGAGGTTTTAAAGTTCCTTGAAAAACAACCATATGATTTGATCCTGATGGACATACAGATGCCGGAGATGGATGGTTTTCAAGCCACCAGAGAAATTCGAAAGCGCTGGGCATCTGAAGATCGACCGAAGATTATCGCCATCACAGCCTATGCGCTCGAAGGTGATCAAGAACGGTGTTTAGCAGCCGGAATGGATAATTATATCAGCAAACCTTTGAGGTTGGATAAATTACGAGCGGTTCTAGAACCTTATGGATCCTTAGCAGGGGAGCCGCCTCTTCAGAAGACCTCATAGGCCCTGTAATTGGTGGCTCTTAGACACCAACGTATTTATGCAGGGATGAGGATATATCCATCTAAGGAAATGGGGGTGTTACTAGAATGTCTAATTCCAAGAGTCCGTTACTTGCTGTGATATTGAACCTCATCATTGCCGGTTTGGGTCACGTTTATTTAGGATACACCAAGCGAGGAATCGTCCTGTTCCTGTTCTCGGCGCTGATAGCAATCATCAGCTCGGGATTGGGCTGGATTGTGGGAGTTATCTTATGCTCTTATGATGCCTGGCAGCTTGCGCAGCATCGGCCGGCTCCCTTCGACTTCCTGGAGAAGTATATCGACGAATAGATCCTATTTCTCTGATGGAGGGAACTTCACGTCCTTTTTTTTTGATCAGGAATTCTTTTTATATATTGTGAATACTATTAGTATCCAGTGAGCACTATGGAAAATGATAAGGATGCCCGTACATGGGCCACAATTTGTCACCTCAGCGCTCTTCTCATGCTCGTGGGTGTTCCAGCTGGCAACATTCTTGGGCCTCTGGTGATCTGGCTGGTAAAAAGAAAAGAATATGAGTTTGTAGAAGATCAGGGGAAGGAGGCACTCAACTTCCAGATTACATTCACCATCTGTGCGATCGCCTTATTCCTTTTGATCTTTCTTCTGATCTTTAGTGCTCCATATCGCTATCAACCCCATGTCGTCTTTCCGGTCATGCTGCTTATGATGGGCCTGGTCATATTGGATATCGGGCTGGTCATAATGGCCGCCATCAAGTCCAATGACGGAATTTTATACCGCTATCCATTCGCCTTGCGGATCATTAAATAGAGGAGCAATTGAGGAGAGAAGCAGCATTGATGTTATAACCCTTGAAGTGTAAGCAGAGGTAGAATGAGAAAGGCATGCGCAAAAGAGCCGTCCCAGCCACTCGCAGAGGTATTTGGGCATCTTGTGATGGACCAAACCAGCAAAGCGAATCGATTTAGATCGCTTCGTCTTTGTCCTTTTAATAACAAAGTCCCTAACTGCACGAAAGACAAAGCAAAGAACCCTCTTGGCGTATGCAGCATTTATTATTGCAGCAATCCGGTCATCACCTGTCCCATAAGATTTCGTGAAGAATGGATAATTACCGGCGATGCTGCATCATTTTTCTTCGGAAAGGGCGCTTCATGGAGTTCCTTGACAGAGGTCAGGCTAAATGATGCGAACGGCAAAACCGCAGGAAATATCGATGTCGTTCTTGTCGCTTATGATGAATGCGGAAAGGTCTACGACTTTGGCGCTCTTGAGATCCAGGCGGTCTACATTTCCGGAAATGTTCGCGATCCCTTTGAATACTACATGAAAGATCCTGCAGGCAACTCATCCATGGATTGGTCCAGCCAGCCCAATTATCCAAGACCGGATTTTCTTTCTTCATCTCGCAAACGACTGGTTCCACAGCTTCTTTTTAAGAGCGGCATTCTTCATAGCTGGAAAAAGAAGACTGCTGTGGCTCTAAGCAAGGATTTCTTTGATACATTACCGCCATTGAAGGAAATAAGCAAAGGCGAGGCTGATATTGCATGGCTAATATATGACCTGCAACTCATCAACCATAATGGCCAAGAGAGGTACACCCTTCAAAAAGTCCAGGAAGTTTATACACAATTTGAAGCATCGTTGAAATCGATCACTACCCCCTTGCCCGGCAAGGTCGACGATTTCATGAAACGCCTCCAAGATAAGCTCGATGAACACCTTGAGACTGCCCCTGTAAATAATACGATCGAACGGGTATTTTGATGACCGCAACCAGGCAAGCTGTGCTTTTCTCAGATACAAATAATTTTTACACTGCGAAGCCGGTAAACGTAGCAACAGTTCCCCAAAGAAGCCCATTTCGCTATCCGGGTGGGAAGACCTGGTTTGTTCCCACTTTCAGAGAATGGATAAGCCACTGGCATCCCAAGCCGAAGATGCTAATTGAACCATTTACTGGCGGAGGGATCATTAGTCTCACCGCACTATTTGAAAACCATGTCAATCGTGTGGTTATGGTTGAGCTTGATGAAGACGTATCCGCAGTCTGGCAATGCGTGGTTTCTGGAAATGGGCCGTGGCTGGCTGATCGCATTCTATCCTTCAAGCTTTCTCGAGAATCTGTGCTTTATGAGCTTTCCACTCCGGCTGTTGAGATCAAAGAAAGGGCTTTTCAAACCATTCTAAAAAACCGCACATTTCATGGCGGTGTGCTGGCCAAGGGGTCTGGTCTCATCAAGTCCGGGGAGAATGGAAAAGGCATAGGATCTCGATGGTATCCAAAAACACTGGCCAAGAGGCTCTTAAATCTGGAAAAAGTCTCCAGTAGAATTGATTTTCGATCAGAAGACGGCTTGAAGGTCATGCGAGATTTTTCGGACAGAGAAGATGTGGTATTCTTCATCGATCCCCCATACACGGTCGGAGGAAAGAAGGCAGGAAAAAGGCTATACAAATACTACGATATCGATCACGAGGAATTGTTTACCATTTGCGAGGCGCTGAGAGGAGACTTCTTGATCACCTATGACAATGCCGATGAGGTAAGAGAACTGGCTAGAGGTCATGGATTCTCTATGCGGCTAGTTCCCATGAAGAATACTCATCATGCCAAAATGCAGGAGCTGGTCATTGGCAGAGACCTCTCCTGGATGGATCAATTGCAAGCTCTAATAAACCAGAAGCTCGATGCAAGACATGAAGAGTCATTATGAGTGAAGACAATTTCGAGAATCCCGAGAATCCCAAAGACAACATCCTGGACACTGCCAGGAAGATCATCAGCCTCGGCCCCATCTGCGACAATTGCCTGGGCCGGCAGTTTGCTATGCTCTCTACCGGCCTTACCAATGAGCAGCGTGGCCGCTCCCTCAAGACGGTGCTGGCCATGCAGGCCTCTGCTGATGAGGATAGCGCCCTGCAAGAAGATCTGGCGTCATCCTTCCGATCGGCGCGCCTCAAGCTGGGCCGCAAAAATGAGGAGGACGCTCGCTGCACCATCTGCCTGGGCGAGATGGCCCCCGCAAACCTGGACGCCTGGGCGGACAAAGCGGCTGCGGCTATAGCTGACCGGGAGATTGAGACCCTGGTGGTGGGAACAAAGATGTCCGGCCTCCTGGCCGAGAACGAGGAACTGCTCTTGGCCGACGGCGGATCTACTCATGCCGAGCCCTTCAAGTCGGAGCTGAATCGCGAGGTTGGAAAGAGGCTTTCCGCCCTGACTGGAAAGACAGTTGATTTGAAGAATCCGGATGTGGTGGTTCACCTCAATTTGGAGACGGGTGAGGTACAGCTGCAGGTGGCATCCGTCTTCATTCGGGGACGCTACCGAAAACTTGTGCGCGGCATTCCCCAGACACGCTGGCCCTGTCGCGAGTGTCACGGTCGCGGCTGCCCGCGCTGCCAGGGCACCGGCAAGATGTATCCGGAGTCTGTGGATGAGTTGATCCGCCCCGCTGTGATGGCGGCAGCAGCTGCAGAAGATACCGTCTTTCACGGTGCAGGTCGCGAGGATATTGACGCCCGCATGATGGGCACCGGTCGCCCCTTCATAGTGGAAGCGGTGCGCCCTCTTGTCAGGACCATCGATCTGGCCGCGCTGGAGGCAGAGATAAATCGCCATGCAGCAGGCAAGGTGGAGGTCTTGGGCCTCGCCAAGGCGCATTCTGCAATGGTTGAGAAGATCAAAGAGGCCACATTTGAGAAGACCTATTCCGCCCTGGTTCGGCTGGGCGCAGATGTTTCAGAAGAAAAGCTTAAATCTGTCCTGAAAGAATTGGAAGGGCCGATTGATCAACGTACGCCAACTCGCGTGTCTCACCGAAGAGCTGATAAAGTCAGGGTGAGGAAAGTTCATAGCGCTGATCTACTGGAGGTCACGGGCAATTTGGCCCGCATAAATATAAGAGGCGACAGCGGTCTGTATATCAAAGAGTTGATATCCGGGGACGGAGGCAGAACCCGCCCGAACCTCGCTGAAATCCTCAAAGTCGACGCGATCGTCGAAGAATTAGATGTAATAGATGTAGGTGGAGAATCAGATGGCACATCATCACGGAATGCGGAAGAAGTCCAGAGGTAAGCTGAGCAGGACAGTCAGGGCTAAGGGCAAGTCCTCGGTAGTCAGGGCGATTCAAGAGTTTGAGACGGGCGCAATGGTCCATGTAATTATCGATCCCAGCATACACAAGGGTATGCCTCACCCCAGGTTTCACGGAAAGACGGGCGAGGTTGTAGGAACGAGAGGTAGAGCCTTTGTCCTGAAGGTCACTGATGGCAACGCAAGCAAGACATTGATCACATTACCAGAACATCTGACAGCACAAAAATAGATGATTGTCAAAAGCGTATTGCAGGAGGATATCCTGACCATGGCGGAGGTCAAGGATATCCTAGACCAGATCCGGCAAAAGCGTGCCGATGAAGAAGAACTGGGTTACGAACTGCGCCGGGCTATCAGACATGCCGAGCTCTTTAGCAAAGGCACGGCAGAAGAGAGCCTGACAATGGTAGCCGAGCTCATGAAGCTGGAAAAGATGAACAAGGTAATTGCCGTAAAAATCGCCGACATCAGGCCTGTCACTAAGGACGAGCTCAGGGCGATTTATGCCAAGGAACGGTTCACTTTAAGCGAAGAAGAGCTCAACAATATTTTAGAGATCGTATTCAGGGGGTAAAGGCAAATGCCTGAGGGGAGACCGCCGAAGAGAGAAGAGGTAGCTAGGATTCTCGATTACCTCCCCTATGGACGTACTCCGGACTCCAGGAGCTACCAAAAGCAACCTCTTATCCAGGCTGTAGGAGAAGCCAACTTCGTTCTCATGGAGATGACACCCAAGGAGGGTGCAGTTCCGACTGCCGGGACTCGAGTTTACATCGGCAGCGGTAGTCGAGATATCATTGACCATGTCAATCGCAGAATCGACTATCCAGAGCTGTCCAATAACGCCAAGCTTGAACTCACGTATCAGATTGTGAGTATAATCATGGATAATGAGGCCCGATTCATTCGCTACTTCAACGAAGCCGGACCCATCACTACGCGGATGCACGCCTTAGAGTTGCTGCCAGGAATCGGCAAGAAGCTGATGTGGGCGGTGCTCAATGAGCGCAAGAAAGGCGCTTTCAAGAGCTTTGCCGATTTAATGGAGAGGGTGAAGGGGCTGCATAATCCTGAGAAGATCATCTGCAAGCGTGTCGAGGACGAGCTGATGGATGATAAGATCAAGTATCGCGTATTTACCACAATGCCCCGCATAAGATGAAGCTGGGGCAGCATTTTCTCATGGATTGCGATGCGACAATTCGTATCGCGAGTTATGCCGACATTGGACGGGAAGACCGTGTGCTGGAGATTGGACCGGGTCCTGGAAACCTGACAGAGGCTCTGGCCTCGCGCGCCGGGCGCGTCTATGCGGTGGAGATAGATCCCGATTTGGCAGCGGATCTCTCGGGTCGCTTTTCTAATGTTCAGGTGATAAATGGAGATGCTCTGAAGGTAGAGCTTCCCCATTGTAATAAAATCGTCTCCAACCTTCCCTATCAGATCTCGTCCAAGATCACCTACCGATTGCTCTCCCGGCCTTTTGAGACGGCAGTTTTGATGTATCAGTGGGAGTTTGCCAAGCGGCTGACAGCCAGGGCGGGCAGTGAGGAGTATGGCCGTCTGGCCATGACAGTGGGCTTCTTCTGTCGAATTGAAATCATGGAGAAGGTCTCCAAGATGGCTTTTAGGCCTGTGCCCCAGGTTGACTCGGCAGTCGTGCGGCTCAAACCCCGGTCGGATCGTCCCATGGTCGACCCGGCGAACTTCATAAGGCTGGCCGAGGGACTCTTTAATAATAGACGCAAGAAGGTAAAGAAGGGCCTGGCGGCGTTGGGAGCAGGCCAGCAGGCTCTGGCTGAGCTTGATAAAGCCCTCTTGGAGAGAAGGCCCGAGGAGCTAACGTCGGATGAGGCGGCGACACTGGTCGGGGCTATATCCAGAAAATCCGGTTAGGTAAACAAATTCGAGGAGAGAGCGCATCTTCAGTGTCCGATCCAAAAACCAGTAAGAACATTTTACTATTAGGATTTGTAAGCCTGCTCAACGACATCAGCAGCGAGATCATTCTGCCCATTCTCCCGCTTTTTATCGCCTCTCTAGGTGGCGGCTCTATGGCAGTTGGCCTCATCGGAGGCATAAGCGACGGCCTTCCCAGCTTGCTCAAGGTTCTGGCAGGATATGGGTCTGATCTTTTAGGCAAGAGAAAGCCGCTGGTGGTAGCCGGTTATGCTCTCTCCGCGGTAGGCAAGCTCCTCCTCCCCGTAGCCTCCAGCTGGCAGCAGGTTTTCCTGCTCAAGACCCTGGAAAGAAGCGGCAAAGGCGTGCGCTCCGCGCCCAGAGATGCCATGATCTCTGAGTCGGCCCAGGAGGGACGACGGGGAAGAGGCTTTGGGCTGCATAGAAGCATGGACTCCACTGGAGCAGTCATCGGCTCGATCCTGGCCTATCTTCTCTGGCAAGGGGGCATGAGCTACAGCTCCATCTTCATGGTGGCAGGAGTACTGTCCGTGGTGGCTCTGCTCCCATTTTACCGTGTGAAGGAGAGCTTTCGGTCACCGAATTGTAAGGTCATACTGAATCTGTCCGAGCTATCGCCGCAGCTGCGCCGCTTTCTGGTCATCGCCGGTATTTTCGCTTTAGGCAACTTCAGCTACATGTTCTTCATCCTGCGCGCCCAGGGGCTCTTTTCAGGAGCTGAAGCGGTGGCAGCGCCTCTGTTGCTTTATGCGCTATTCAACCTTGTTTATGCCGCCCTGGCCATGCCAGTTGGTATCTGGTCGGACCGGGTGGGAAGGAGGAAGGTCCTGGCCCTGGGATATGTCCTCTTTGCTCTCACCGCCCTGGGATTTGCTCTTGTCACCTCTCTAGCCGGCCTGATAGCTCTCTTTGCCCTCTACGGATTGGTCTATGCACTGGTGGACGGCTCGGAGAGGGCTTATGTATCCGACCTTTGCTCTGTCAGTCTGCGCGGCAGCTCTCTGGGACTTTATTACGGAGCGATTGGTGTTTCGGCTATCATTTCCAGCATCCTGGCCGGAGCCCTCTGGGCCTGGTGGGGGGCAGAGGCAACATTCCTCTTCGGGGCAGGAGCAGCGATGCTGGCGGCCATAGCGCTGCTGGGGATGCAAAAGAGTCAAGCTATGGCTTAGGTTGCAATGGTGCGAAGCCACGAAGTTAATTTACTATTGGGTGCGTGTTAGAAGTACATGAGCCTGAAGGTTACAATGCTAGGAACGGGCGTGGGCATCCCCCAGCCCGGACGCTCCCAGGCGGCGGTATTAGTGGAGAACGATAGGGCTCTGCTTCTGGATTGCGGGGCGGGTACTCTCCTGCGCCTGGACGAGGTGGGAGTCGACCTGGAGGCGCTGGACAGCGTGTTGCTCACGCACCTTCATTTGGACCACGTCTCCGATCTGTTGGCTCTGGCCAATGCTCGCTTTCTGGCAGATATGCCCGGCCTGCAAATTTTCGGGCCGCAGGGTACAGAGGTCTATTTTAAGATCGCTCGCAGCCTCTATCCTAACCTTGAGAAGATGAGTGTGGCAGTGCAGGAGCTCAAACCCATGGATTCTTTTCTCCTCGAGGGGTTTGACATCTTTGCCGAGGAGGCGCGCCATAGTGTGACCGCTCTCGCCTACCGACTGGAGTCTGAAGAAAAGATAATCGTCTACTCCGGGGACACAGAGCCCTGCCCGCGTGTGGCAGCTCTTGCTAAGGAAGCCGACCTGCTCATTCATGAGTGCTCCTTTCCAGAGCCCTTTGATGTCACCAACCACACCACGCCTAAGAAACTGGGCAACATAATCAAGGGCCTGGGGCTGAAGCGCGTGGTACTCACTCATCTTTACCCTCAGGCGCAGGGATGTGAGGACGAGATGGCCGAGCAGGTGATTGATCTGTCCGGAGCGCCGACCATCGTGGGCTGGGATATGATGAGCGTGGTAATTTGATCTTTATTAGATGCTAATTGCTATTCTTATAGCTCTCGTTGGCTTCCTCGTATCTGCCCAATTTCTCCAGGGCATAAGCTCTCTCTTTCCAGGCCCGGACGTTGGATTGATTGCGCGAGAGGATATCATCATATGATTCGAGGGCTTTGTCCCATCGGCCCATGCTGCCGGCAATATTTGCATTGTCAAAATCATCCTGATCGCGGCCTGCGTCTCCCTTGAGGTAATCCTCCGCCCCGAAGAGTAGAAGTCCTGCGAACATGAGGATAATCGTCATCAGAGCTATTCCCACAAGTATTGTGCTCACAAATAGTGCCTGATCGATGGGTTTTCTATCAGCGCGGTATTCCTTCGTGTTGCTCTCTCCAAGAATGGACCGGAGCCGCTCTGGAGTGATCACGGCCAGGAGACCGGCGACGGTGAGCAGAACACCAGGAGGAATCCACATGACCCATCCCAGAAAGCCCAGGAAAGGAATCCAGGCGATGTAACCCACGGGAAAGCCCAGTAGTCCGCAGCCGAGGATAAGCCATGCTACTTTCTTCCTGTCTTTGGTGTAGAAGAATGCGCCCGCAATTCCCAGCGAGCCTAACAGCAGGAAAACGATGCCCCCGAGCTGGCTTAAATCGCTCCAGCCGGAAGGGATGTGGGATGACGAGCCGCCTATCATCGAGGCTATGAGATCAAAAGCTGCGATGAGCAATGCAGCCAGCCCACCCAGGAAGGCCAGGACCTGGATGGTAAGCCTGC
>JAQTYS010000067.1 GCA_028688175.1 Methanothrix sp.
AACCTATGTTAGAGCGCACTGTCGTTTTGCTGTAGCCGGTCTTCTCGGCCAGTGTATCGAGCGACATAGGTTCGCTTTCCAGGAAAAGGGTGCCCCTGAGTATGCCCATCGCATCTCTCCACCCATTCTTTTGGGCGGATTTAACGCAAGCATCAATGATGGGCTTCTTTAGCGCCAGCTTTTCTTCATCATTCACATTATGCCAGTCGATCACAACCTTTAAGTATTTTGCGATTATTCGGTTCGTTCGACAAAATCCGAATGGAAGGTTTTATTGGCATGATTGGCATGGAACAATTAGGTGGGTGGATAACCAGAAATCCGATAATAATCATAGCCATAGCAGTTCTCATGACTTTGGGTTCTCTTCACTACGCACAAAATATAGAGAGCCAGGGCATGACTACAGAGACCTTTGTGTCAAAAGATTCGGCCCTCTACCAGCTATATGATCATCTCTATCAGGAAAACTTCGGCTCTGATGGCAATATGATACTGATAGAGGGCGACGATGTGGCAAAAGCCGAAGTTCTTTCGGCCAGCCTGCGCCTGTCCGATCACATGAAGAAGGTTGAACATGTTACTGGTGTATCGAGCATAGCCGACATCGTAGCCGATGCGGAATATGAGATAAGCGGCATCCGCCGGATCCCCTCTCAAGAGAGGATAGACGAGATCCTGACCAACGCAGGCACAGCTGTCCAAAGCCTAATGCCTGATCGCAAACATTCCAGAATGATTGTGGGCATGCCTACTTCAGGCGTCCTTTCTGAGGCACAACGAAGCAAGCTCCTCCTCGAAATAAATAATGCACTCGATTTCGCAGAATTTCCTGCGGGGTATAGCACCATCGTCACGGGCGACCCATCATTCCAGGCATCAATTACGGCGCTGATGAACAGTAGCAATGGCTCGATCCTTGCACTGTGTGGGGTGCTGATGGTTGTCGCTCTGCTTTTGTTCTTCAGGCATGTCAGATGGTCGCTCCTTCCCATACCCGTAGTCTTACTGGGCATAATCTGGACCTTCGGGGCCATGGGTCTTTTCCATATAAAGATGAGCATGGTCACATTTGCTGCTTTTCCCATCATGATAGGAATAGGCATAGACTATGCCATACAGTTCCACAACCGAATAGATGAAGAGTTAAGCAAAGGAGAACCCATTCTAGACGCTTCCATAAATACCATAAACCATGTGGCTTTTCCTGTAATAATCGCTCTGACTGTGACTGTGGCAGGCTTTGTCTCGCTTCTCAGCTCCTCTGTGCCTATGATCAACGATTTCGGAAAGATCTGCATCATCGGCCTTATCATGTGCTACCTCTCCGCCCTCTTTGTGAACGTTACAATCCTTTATCAGTCAGAAAAAAGATCCCCCAGAAAGAAGAAGATGGAAGGCCATTCTGAGGATGGCTCATCATTTGGGGCAATCGTCCAGAAGATGGCAACATACAGTATCGAAAAATGGAAACCAGTGCTGGCTGTAGCTTTGATCTTCGCCCTTGCCGGAAATTATGCAGACACACTGGTCCCCATAGAGACGGATTCTAAGAATTATATTCCTCAGGATCTGGCCCCACTGATTGATCTGAAACATATGAAAAATATCTATGGCGGGACGGACTCAATTAATTTTTTAATCCAGGCGGACGATGTTACGGACCCGGAAAATCTCAGGTGGATAGATGATTTCGAGAGCTACCTGTTGACAGCCAGAGAAGACCGGACGCAAGCAACTACAAGCATCGCCACTTATGTCAAAGCAGCCAATGGTGGAGAACTGCCGGATGATAAAACGAGAATAAGGGAGATAATTGCCACTCTGCCTTCGTCCGTAACCAATGCATACCTGAGCGGCCATAACCTCGCAGTTGTTAATGTTAATATAGGCGATGTCCAGAGTAATCTGGGTACGGAGGGCATGTCACGATTGATCGCGTCGTACGAAGACGACCTGGCCTGGAATACCCCGCCACCTGGGATTTCGGTCAGGATAACTGGCCAGTCGGTGCTTATGACCACGGTCATGACTGCTCTGACATCAGGCAGAGTGGAGATGTCTCTGCTCGGCTTAGTCCTGATATTCATCCTGCTCCTGATAATATACAGAGATCTCATCAAGGCCTTATTGCCTGTGCTGCCCATGCTCGTAGTGATCGGCTGGATGGGCCTGGTCATGTACTATGGCGGCCTGAAGTACACCCCTCTCACGGCCACGTTAGGCGCTCTGGTTCTGGGAGTAGGCTCGGAGTATGCCATACTGATGATGGAACGCTTCTATGAGGAGCTAGGCAATGTCGGCGACCCCTATGAGGCAATGAAGATCACTGCCAACCGTATAGGTTCGGCTCTGATGGCGTCGGGAATGACAGTAATCTTTGGTTTTGCCGCCCTGATCGCATCGCCCTTCAACATCATCAGCAACTTCGGGGTGGTGACTGTGATGTCAGTAGTACTCGCTCTCTTCACCACCTTCACAGTATTCGTTGTCTTAGCGATTCGAATGGAAATTCAACGTGAAGTATTTGAGAATGCTAAACAGGACCTTAAAAAAGCAATTTCTTTAATCAACAACAAATCAGGGAGAAAAATCAATGGATATTAAATCTGCCATAACCATGGCCGTCATGTTGACACTTCTGGCAACATGTCAGGCCCAGAACACCTATATACCCTATGAGCTAGGTGGAGACAATTACTATACCATGTACGGTAGTCCGGATCTCAGAGCCAGCATTTCCGGTACAGATGAGTTTGAGAGGGGAGATACCGTCACACTGTACTTGGATCTGACCAATTACGGAAGAATCATCGGCTTCAAAGAGGATCAGACTCCTCAAAACCCTAAAGAGTTTGCGCTGGCTGCAGCCGAGCTGCAAGAGGAGTATAAGAAGCCTACTGCGTTGGGTATCACCGCCAGCCTCAACTCAAAAAGCCGAGAGATCGATGTTAAGTCCGGCGACCAGGTGGTAGCGTCACTTAAATCAGGCGATAAGACATCGTCACCCTTGAAATTCACTCTGAAGATTGGAGAGCATGCTCCAGCCGGAAAATATCCGCTCAATCTGAATATCTCTTACGACTATCAGGATAATGTTCGAGTATATGCCTCCCAGCTTGTCACCAGCGGCAGCACACCCACTCTGGCCAATTTTCGGGAATCCTATATCTACCAGAAGGCCAACCAGACGCTGCCCATCATGGTAATTGTCAAGAGGCAAGCAGATTTTGAGATCTTGAATAGCTCGGGAGTACTCTCTGCCGGGTCCAAGAAAGCGCCAATTTCAGCTACCTACAAGAATATCGGTGAGGACCCCATCAAGGATGCAGTAGCAAGGCTATCCATCTTCAAGCCCTTCTCATCTACTGACGATCAGGCATTCATCGGCACATTGCAGCCGGGAGAAGAGAAAACTGTGGTCTTCCGGTTGGATGTGGACTCAGATGCCACGCCCAAGGAATATGGGATCAACAGCGAGATCAAGTATACCGACTTAAATGGCGATAGCGTCATCTCCGAGAGCATGAAGATACCTGTTGTGGTCAAGGCTGCCTCCTCATCACTGCTTCTGCCTGTAGGAATTGTCCTCATCGTCATAGTGGTAGCTGGTGGGTACTTATATCGAAAGAAACAGAAGAAGGCCCGCTAATCATCACATGGCCTTCTCCTTTAGAGCGATAAAGCACGAAGGAGTTCTTATGGATGAGGTAATTGAGTTGTCAAGCTGGAACGATCGCTTGTGGGCCTGGCTGATAGATGTTCTTCTTATGGGCATCCTCTGGCATAGAGTTGTGATCGTTTTGAAAGTAGATGCAATTAGCATTAGTGGAGTCCTGCTGCTGGCAGCAATATTATTCATTTATTGGACGGCATTGGAAGGTTATAGAGGGCAGTCGCTGGGAAAGATGCTCCTCAATATAGTGGTAACTGGCCCTCTTGGCGAGAGCATTCGATTTAGTGACGCAGCTATTGAGGCATTTGGAAAAGCATTTCTGCTTCCCATCGACTGTCTCATAGGCTGGTTTGCTCATCGGAAAGCCAGGCAGCGTCTATTCAATCGAATATCTGATACCGTTGTCATCAGGCGACCGGAGCATTATGGATAATGAGGATGAAATAGCAGGCTCTTCCAATCAGGATGTGAGAAGGCACATCATAAATGCCTGTATTCAGTGGGGCAGAATGAAAGGATATAGCGATTCGATCGGTTTTCTATGGGGATTGACGGTCCTGGCAAGAGAGACCGCATCTCTGGATGATCTGGTCCTGCAAACCGGTTACAGTAAGTCGACTGTAAGTTCAAATATGAACCTGTTAGAGGGCCTGGGACTGGTCAGGCGCATTGTGATACCGGGTGATAAGAGGCATATATACGCACCGATTGTTGACCCGGAAACCATTATGACTAACATGCTGGATACCATTGATAGAGAAATCCTCCTCTTTTGCGATGCTTTGGACAGAACTGAAAAGGAGCTGGCGGCAGAAAGCTCAGAGGAAAAATGGCTGGCAGAGCGGGTGGCTACTCTTCGGCAATCCTATGAGAGGGGCAAAAGAGTGATCGAAATTATAAGAGAGAAAAACTATATTGAAACACTATAAAATAATTGGCGCTTGAAGCCAATAAGATGCTTCTTGCGCCGCCAAGAGCTTCAATATCCCTTCTCTGTCCGGGTCATGTTGTTGTAGAACTTGAACTTGTCTCTGTCCTTATCCTGCATCAAGACATAACCAATTCTCCTATCGTCCAGATGCTCGGCATACTCCTCTTTGGCGTCATCCCGGCAGGAGGAGCAGGCACCTCTGGGAATGGATACGCAAAATGCGCTGTTCAGGATGCCGTAGCCGCGCTGGGCTGAGGTGGTGATGGTCATGTATCCGGCGCAGTCGGGACAGAGGCGAACTACCTCTTCCTGGTTTTCGTTGATCATGTCGGTATCGTAAAAGATGCGTCTCTTGCGACGGTAGAAATCGCCAGAAGCTGCCAGCGCGTCCTCTACCAGTTCGTCTCTCTCTTCCCAGATCTTCTGGACCTGAGAGACGGTGTGCTCGATCTCCCGCACCATGGCCGGCGACTGCTCGAAGCGACCGGGCACATAGTCCGGCTCCTTAACATGAGAATAATCAAGACCTGCCATGGCCTGGATGATGCCCGTGTTCACATAAGGCAGGGCCGTCTCCACGGCATAGCCGCCCTCCAGGACGCAAAGGTCTGGAGCCAGCTTTTCGTTGAGCCGGGCATAGCCGTTGGCTGAGAAGCGCATATTGGCCAGCGGATCGGTGTAGTGATTGTCCTGGCCTGCTGAGTTCAGTATCAGGTCGGGCTTGAAATCATCCAGGATGGGAAGGATGAGATTGTCCAGGACGTAGTGAATGCCCTCGTCCGTGGTGCCAGGAGGCAGGGGAACGTTCAGTGTTCTGGCCAGGGCCTGCGGTCCGCCCATCTCATTGACAAATCCCGAGCCTGGGTAAAGGGTGTGACCGTCCTGATGGAAGGATAAGCAGAGGACATCCGGGTCGTGCCAGAATATCTCCTGGGTCCCATCGCCGTGGTGCACATCGGTATCGATGACGGCGATCCTCTTGTGGCCGTATTTCGTTCTCAAGTACTCGACCATGATGGCCATGTTATTGATATTACAAAAGCCGCGGTTGCCGTGCACCACGCGCATGCTGTGATGGCCAGGCGGCCTGACCAGAGCAAAGCCGTTTCTGATCTCGCCCTTCTCCAGGGCGTCAGCTAGAGTAAGGGTGCTGCCGGCGGCGATGAGGTGGGCTTCGGTCACCTGGCTTTCCACATCGGGAACGCAGAAATGAGCGCGAGCCACGTCCTTTTTCTCGGCCAGACGGGGTTTGTACTCCTCGATTTGGGGCAGGTCCATCAGTCCCTCCTCGAAGATCTGGTCGCGGGTGTAGAGCAGCCTCTCTTCCCGTTCCGGGTGGGTGGGCGAGATGGCCCAATCAAAGGCCGGGAAGAATATGAGGCCCGTCTTGCCTTTCTTGCCTTGGGATGACATTTTCAGCACCTCCCCCAGGATGGTAGAAGGCCTGCCGGAATCTCCATTCGCACGTCCATCAGTCTGCCCACGGTTGACCAGCCTCGAATCATATTGAAAACCTCGCTGTAAGTAACCTCGGCCTCAGCAGCGTACTCGCTGATGCCGAGAAGCGCTGCCCGCTCGGCTAATAGCCGTCGAGCCAGACGCTCTGCCTCTTCTAGAGTCATTTTTTGGTTTGTCACTTTTCCGGTTAGACCATCTTCGGCCACAGCGTATTCTTTGCTTTCCGTATCGATGTGCAGGTTCAGGGTTAAGGTGGGCCGGGCAACGGCGGCACCGATGGCATTGGCCACGCTGGCATACTGGGGCACAATGGCCGCCGCTTTGAGCCGGGCGGCAACCAGGGGCACCAGGGCGGGAGCGCCTCCGCCCACGCCCACAACGCTCTGAGCGGAGAGAGACTCTCTCTTCATGATCTCCCAGATGCGATAGGCGGGCTCCTGCTCCCATTCCCGGAACATCTCATTAACCTCAAAGACGATCTTGTCCACTACGCCGTCAACCACCTTTTGGGCCGCCTCCTTGTTTGTGCAGCCCAGGCCTTTGGCCAGGATTTGCATGGCCTCCTCAGCCTTGGCGGCGTCGCCTATTTGGGAGAGTCCCAAAACTCGCAAGGCATCGGTGGGCGTGGGTCCATTTCCTCCCATGCACAGCGGCGGTCCGTCCCGGTGGGGGCCGACGGCCAGGCTGATGCCGCAGTCACTGCCCTCGCCGCCGTCCTTCTGGCCGCAGACGGCAACGGCGCTGTCGCCGCCAATGGCAATCGACTTGACGGCAAAGGCTCGCACATGGGTGAGAAGAGAGCCGACCCGCGCTCCTTTGGCTGAGAGGAGGGGCTTGCCTGAGAGGATGAGGGCCAGGTCTGTGGTCGTGCCGCCGATGTCCACGACGACGCTGCTCTGGCCCGGATCTGTCAGGGCCATTACTCCCATGATGCTAGCGGCAGGCCCGGAGAATATGGTCTCTACAGGCATTTGCACAGATTTGTCCAGGGGAAGGGTCCCGCCATCCGCCTTGAGGATATAGACCGGAGAATTGATCTTGCGCTCTTTGAGAGCTTTAGCCACATCTTTAGCAAAAAGCTCATAGCTGTCAATGGTAGCGGCGGTAAGCATGGTAGTCGCTGCCCGGCGGGGGAAGTTGAGCTGACCGGAGACTTTATGCCCCAGCTCGATCTTGCTGCCCGGCATGGCTGCGGCCATTATCTCGCCGACCTTCAGCTCGTGAGCATGATTTCTCTGGCAGAATTTGCCCACCACGGCCACACGAGAGAGGCCCTGGCTCTTGATCCGGGCCGCAGCCTCTTTGATCTGGGGCTCTTTTAGCCGATCAATCTCTTTGCCGCGAAAATCGATAGCACCGTCGAGGATGATGCTCTCGCCCAGGGCGTAGTCCCTGGGGTTGGTTCCCGGTCCCGGTATGAGCACTAAAGCCACTGGATCGGTCTTGCCCTCTGCTATCATATTAGTAATCAGGGTAGTGCTCAGGACCACTCGCTCGATCTTGCGGGTGTCGATGCCCTTCACCAGCTCGTCCAAGGCTCCCAGGAGGCACTTCAACAGGTTGTCGTGATCTGTCGGCACATATGCGGTCTTGACAACCTTGCTCCCGTCTACGACAACGGCATCCGTGGTGGTGCCGCCCACATCAATTCCTATAAGCATTTTATCTCGCCTTTCGATATGCGCTAAGTTAAAGTGGTATATCGGCTTTGTGGTCTTTAGATAGTGACCTTGGTGGACAAATTTTAGTAGGTAGTAGGAAGGTTAAAAAACCTTGAAATTCTCATTGAATGCCTGACCACGATGGAAAAACTCACTGAAAAAAAGGTTATTCAGAAAAGCGGCTCAAGCGCTATTTTTAGCAGATCGTCATCCATTTTGGGATGGTCAAAAGAGAACGGCTTTTGCGTTAACCGACTTCATTTTAAGAGAAAATGGCTATCGTTTTGATAGAGGTGATAGAGCCGAGATAATGGGTGTAATAGTAAGAATAGCCGAATACAGGTGCCCTGAAGGAGAAGAAATAGATACAATTGCAAGATGGGTAAAAAATAAGGCTCTAATGCTGGAAGAGTCACATCTTGGCTAGTTTTTCCAGCATATCTTTGTGGTATGCAATGCTTTCAAGGAGGGTACTTTGCTTATGAGCCACGATACCTCACACGAATACCGATAAAGACAATCGACAAGGATGATCCAACCGACGTAGCCCGCCACGATTCGCTTGTCTCCCTGGTGGAGAAGATGCTCGCCCTGCATAAACAGCTCCCCGAAGCTGCCACGCCTCACGAAAAAACTGCCATGCAGCGACAGATCGAGGCCACGGACGGACAGATCGACTCGCTGGTCTACGAGCTATATGGGTTGACGGAAGAGGAGATAAGAATCGTAGAAGGATCGCAGGCAGGCAAATGAACCGGCGAAAACTATATTATTGAAAAAAGCCAAACTCAGATCGAGGAAATGAATGGCAGAATATGTAGTCGGGCAGATCTATGATTCGGACAAGAATCAGTTGCCTTACGGCGGTGCTGTGGATATCAACGGCAGGATCGTATGGGCTGTTACCGAAGAAGAAGATAAGGCGACGAAGGAAAGAATAGAGAAGGCTTTTGGCAAGAAATGAATCACGTTGCCATAGACGCTGATATCTTCTTTATTCTGTTAGCACTGACAAAAAAGATAGAAAATCGCAGCTTGCAATCGGCCTGCTCGACCACATCGATAATCACCCCACGCTGGAGCTTTGTGTCCCATTCTCAGTGCTTGCGGAAACTGTTTTTAAGAGTCTGACTCGTGAAAAAGAGGGAAGCGATCCTCATAAAATGGAGACGATTGCCTCTTTGATCGATATAATATGAATTACCTCATAACCACCGATAAAATTCTTCTGCACTATCAGGTTCCAGATGGCTTTCAACTCAAAATCGTTTCGCTTAAAGATGCTCGGGAAACGATAGGTCTTAGATAGAACTTAATTGAGATTGATTCTGCATCACACAAGATGCCGCCCGCCACGACCGAATGGTCTCTCTGGTGGAGAGAATGCTCGCCCTTCACAAACAGCTCCCCGAAGCGGCCACGCCTCACGAAAAAACTGCCCTGCAGCGACAGATCGAGGCCACGGACGGGCAGATCGACGCGCTGGTCTACGAGCTGTACGGGCTGACGGAAGAGGAGATCGGGATTGTGGAAGGAAAAACAATTTGAGGAGGAAGGATGCGATGGATCTGATTTATCTTGATTACAATTGCTTTCAAAGAAGATTCGATGATCCCAGCCAGATAAAGATCCAGCTTGAGGCTCTGGCCTGCGAAGAGATTTTTCTGAGGGCCGAGATTGAAGAGATCCAATTAGCTTGGTCCTTCATGCATGAGGATGAGACCTTGCTTTGTCCTTTCCCGAATAGATTGGACGTTGCCTTCATACTCTCTACCCTTTGTAAGATGAGAATTGGACCTGAAGAGCAAATCTATGAATCCGCTCTGGAATTTCAAAGAAGATCCAAGATGACCTCAAAAGATGCCATCCATCTTACATGCGCCCTTTTTATCAAAGCCGATTACTTCTTAAGTTGTGACAACAGACTTGTAAGCCAAGCCAAGAAATTAGGATTGAAGATGAAGATCTTAAACCCCGTGGATTATATAAGAATGGAGGATCTATGAGCGAAAGAGCCAAGGCAATTGATGAGTCTGAACTGCGAGTTATCGGAATTGACGCATTGAATAAGGCTTTAGGTCCCGCGGAAGCGCTCAGATTCCTAGCCCTCTTCCATCGTGAGCCAACTAATTATGTTGATGTCTCTAGAAAGCTTTACGAAAATCAAAGTGTGGAAGAAATCTTCAAGCGGGCCAAAGAACATTGGAGAGGCTGATAAATGGTTGTTCCTGATTTTCAAAGCTTCATGCTTCCACTGCTAAATTTTGTATCTGATGAAAATGAGCATAGCCAAAGCGAAGCCGCTAATGCGCTCTCAGGTCATTTCGACATAACCGAATCAGATAGACGGGAGATGCTTCCCAGCGGAAGGCAGACCCGGTTCGACAATCGTGTTGCATGGGCCGCTTCTTATCTGAGGAAAGCGGGCTTCCTGGAAAGAACTGGTCGAGCAAAGTTCAAGATAACCAAGCGTGGCTTAGAGATTCTCAAATCAAAACCTGCCCGGATTGATGTTAAATTTCTGATGAAAAATGGGGATGCGGAATTTAGGGAGTTTCACAAACCGTCACGGCAAGATGAAGGCCAAGAAGAAACAATTATTGAGGCTGTCAGGACGCCTCGGGAGGTCATGGATGCAGGCTACCAGGAGATGAGAAGAGATCTGTCTCAGGAGCTAATGAATCGCATCAAGAACAGTTCACCTCGGTTCTTTGAGCACCTGGTTGTGGATCTTCTGGTTAAAATGGGTTACGGCGGCTCTCGCAAAGACGCGGGAGAGGCAGTGGGCCAAAGTGGCGACGGAGGCATTGACGGCATTATAAAAGAGGATATGCTGGGTTTGGATGCAATCTATCTGCAGGCTAAGAGATGGGATGGTACAGTGGGACGTCCCGTAGTACAAGCTTTCGCAGGAAGTTTGGAAGGCCACAGAGCACGAAAAGGCGTGCTGATCACAACATCCCAGTTCTCGCCGGATGCATTGGATTATGTTACTCGGATCGAAAAGAAAATCGTTCTGATCGACGGAGAGGATCTTGCCAAGCTCATGATCGATTTTGGGATCGGAGTGGCGGCGGACGCGATTTATGAGATAAAAAGGTTGGATACGGATTACTTTGATGAGGAATTATGAAGGAGCCATGCACTTTGCTTGAAACCTCTTTAGATGAAGATCGGGCGATTACAGGAGGCCTCATGAAGCTCTCCGAAAGATGTCTGCTACGCATCCTTGAAAACGAGCCGGACATTTACACTCTCGAAGACCTAAATACTAAATTTTAGCTGAAATAGATGTTTTCAGCTCCCCGAATCGGCCACGCCTCACGAGCGCACAGCGCTGCAGCGCCAGATCGAGGCCACGGACGGTCAGATCGACGCGCTGGTCTACGAGCTATACGCTCTGACGGAGGAGGAGATCCAGATAGTGGAGGCGGAAGTCCCAGGTAGACACCCCGAATATAGCAGACAGATTTACCGATGAAATCTATTTATTTCATGCCGACAAAGAGGAATTCTGATGATCACTGAGGCGGATGTTGGAGACCGAGGAGATACCATGCTGAGTCATGACATGTTACTCCTAAATAACAAGTATACACTGAAGACCGCGGCAGATGTGTACGACTTTGTTGGCAGCAATCCGCATCTTTTGCCTTTGCTTATGGAGGCCTACAGTCGAATACGAAATTTTTTCCATTCAGAGATCCTATTTTTAGAAGTAGTGACTGATCCAGAGGAGATCGGCGACAAACAGTTGGTCATCTATATCTGCACCGATCTATCACCGCAAGATGCCATTGATAAATTAGATCAACTGGACGATAATTGGTGGCTCAATGTCTCAGATGCGTCAGAATCTAAGCTGCTCATCCAGGTGGAGTACGAATAGGCTTCGACTGGTGTCGCTACTTGAGCCTGGCAAAAAGTCTGGCATCATCCGACGAGAAAGATGAGGCAAGGCTTCGCTCATCAATCAGCAGGGCATACTACGCGGCCTTTTGTACCGCTAGAAA
>JAQTYS010000333.1 GCA_028688175.1 Methanothrix sp.
AGATACTCATGATCATGGCCGGCAAGGGCTATATTCCCGTCATCTCTCCAATTGCCGCTGACGACCAGGGCAATAACCTCAATGTTAACGCCGACACTGTGGCCGGAGCTGTGGCCGTGGCCATGCGAGCCAAGAAGCTCTTCTCCATCACCGATGTAGAAGGCGTGCGCATGAATCCGAATGACCCGGCGAGCGTCATCTCTGAGTTTCCTGCCTCCGACTTCGACCGATTGGTGGCGGAAGGCGTCATCAAGGGCGGCATGATCCCCAAGGTGGAAGCTTGCGTTGCCGTGGTGCGAAGTGGGGTAGAGAAAGCCCACATCATAGACGGCAGAAAGCATCATGCCATATTGCTGGAGCTGCTCACCACGGAAGGCGTGGGCACTATGATTCGCAGAAGCTAAAAAAAGAGCTGGGGGCGTGTCCGATCCAAACCGCCCCTAAACACATCCTAAATTTCTGGAATTAATTCACTTCACCTTGATTGTCTTTTCCGCAATATTGTTCAATACGTTAGATGCCCGATCCTCTACTTTGACTATGGCAATATATTCGCCCATGCCGGCATTCAATCGCAATAATTTAAGATCGTAATGGGAAGACGGCGTGCCTGTGAGCACTATCGGCCCGATTATCTCCGATGCCTGCTCATCTTGTCTGGCAGGTACCTTTGTATTGAAAAAGCCTATCTTGCTCTTGTCCTTGATTATAGTGATATTATTCAGAGCGAACTTCTGGTAATCTGTGCCCGGCACTGTGATATCCAGGATATCCTGCGAGATGTAATGAGTTCGTCCATACGAATCTATCAATGCATTAAGAAGCCCATCTTCTCCGAAATAAGCCTCTGCACTGAAGTTCGCTCTTTCATTCAGCTCAATGATGCAGGGGGCTGAGTAGGCGAGCAGACTGCTCAAATTCGCCATGACTTCCAGGTTATTGATTGCATATATCCCACCCTTATCCTGGCCGTCTGCCGAAATCCTGAACATGGCTCCAGGCCAGGAAAACTCCGCTTCAGAGCTGCTGCCTGTCATCTCCTTTGCCTGTGCCCAGACGATCTCTCTGGTCTTGTTGTCTACAATGAACTCTGTTGCGCTCTTAAGATTGCCGTCCGGATCTGTAGCCACTGCTTTAATCTTGGAGGGGCTCTTAACGCTCGCCGTATCAGATATGACTGCAATGGTAAGCTTGGGCTCTGGAGAGTATCCCAAGGCCTGAATCATCCAATTGGTCTGGTTCTGGGTACTATTTTGCATACTCCAATTCAATAATCTGTTGGGATTTCTGGAAACTAGAACAGATCTGCCTGATGAAGGAGACTTGTCAACTCCCTGCCATACCCCTGCGAACTCGAAGAAGGCGACCAGAAAATTGCCGGATACCTTGACATCAGGCAGGTCAACTATTGACCAGTTCAGGTTATCACCGAAATATGAACTAGCTTTATCGGTAACCCTATACAGAAGAGATAGGTTTTGGTCCCAAACCTCAATCACAAATATCTCGGATGGGGACGGCATAACCTGCTTTCCTAAAATGGCCACCTGAGATAGACTCCAATTATCGGTGGGGGCGGTGAAGACCACGCCGTGGCCCCTTTGGCCATCGATCCAGGCAGCATCTTCTACACCGCCGTCATCATAAGTTAGTCTTACCATACTCGCGCTGACGCAATTTATGGCAAATAGTATGGCAATTGCCACCATTATGCAATTCTTATCCATTAATTTCATCCCCGCTGTCATTGTAAATTACTATCTATTTAAGTGATCATTGTGGTTTCACTAATAGTTTGGCACCTTCCTTGCCGGTGATCACTACTATCTCACCTTTTTCTACCGGAACTTCAGCTTCTGCCATCCAGTACTCTCCCTGAAAGAGCACATAGCCTTGCGGGTCCAGTCTGTCAATGGCTACTGCAGCTTCTCCAACAATATGACCTAACATCGGCGGAGCAAATCGTGCTCTTGCTATCTTGTAAATGGCAAAGCCCAGGAATACGCCCAAAATCAGTGAGGGCAGGATGATGGCTAGGGCCATAGACCTCTGGTAGCTTCCTGGAACATACCACTGGGGAAAGCTGGTGGGGATAAGAAGGATGCTGCCCACGATCACGCATATCAGCCCGGCCAGCGCCAACAGCCCAAAGGAATGGCTGTGCAGCTCTGCCAAGATCAGGCCCAGGCCTAGCAGCAGCAGAAAAACAGCCCCTGCATTGACACTATAGCCCATTCCGATCAGTCCCAAAGCCAGTGCAGCAACGCCCAATGCCTCTGATCCAATACCCGGGCTGGACAGGCCGAACACAAGGGCATAAAGGCCTACCAGCATGAGCAGCCCGGCCAGAGTCGGATCGGAGAGCAGCCTTAAGAGCTGCAGGTTTATGGGCGGGGAAAAGTGCTGCACGGCGACGGCCGGCGCGAGCATGGTGGTATTCTTGACACGACTTCCGTTGATCTGATTTGCCAGGATCTCGGGAGAAGGCGCAATATACTCGATCACTCCATAATTCCTGGCCTCATCAGCATTGAGGTTGAGATTGGAGAGGACGAACTCTCTGGCCGCGGTCGTATTTCGTCCGTGGGCTCTTGCTTTCTCCTCGATCAGGGCTACGATGGCATTTGTGGTCTTGCTGTCGTTGATGGGTTCGGTTTCGCCCAACGCTGAGAGGCGTACCGGTTGGGCTGAGCCAATGATGGCATGCGGCGCCATTGCCGCCACATCTGAGCCTATCAGGATTAGCGTTCCTGCCGACCATGCCGCAGCACCCGCGGGATAGACGTAGGCTATCACGGGCATCTCGGTCTCCTCTATTAGCCTGAGAATCTCATAGGTCTCGGTCAGGCCGCCTCCTGGTGTGTCCAATAGAAGCAT
>JAQTYS010000001.1 GCA_028688175.1 Methanothrix sp.
TGAATGGATGGTAGTAAGGCATCAGTGTAAATGGTGTAGTTCTCTTGATACGTCATTATTCACTCATTCGGTTGGTATGGGGTGTTCAGATATTATCAATACTGGGTTATTTTCTGCACCAATAACCATATCACAATTAAGAATAAATGGGAGAATTTATCAGTGTAACAAATGTGGGAAACTGTTTAAAGAGGGTGAATTTGATAGATGACTGAATTAAAAGATGCATCAACATCAGAGATATTTAATGAGTTAAAACGAAGATCTGAATCCGATGAAAAGTTATACTCCCGAGAAGGTTGCGATGAGGAATATTGGTGCTCTGGAAATCATAGGATCGTAATATGGGATACCGATGGTATTTGGAGTAATGAAGAAGATGAAAAATATACAGAGGAAGAATCATGAAACTAAAAGAGCATGGAATCCATATAGGAGACTACACAATATCATTATTCCCTGAATACAAAAAGACTGAATTTAGAAGAGACTCGTTTTTTAGCGAGTGGATGTTTTGTATAAAGGGGTTAATTTGGATCAGTAAGGTTAAGCCGCAATGGAGAGTTAAATCATGAAACTAACAGCAAAGACAGAGATAATAAAAGAGTTTATCGGAATCGCAGACGGAATTAACGTTGAAGAGTTACGGGTTCACGTTGAGGAAGACAAAATCTGGTATCTGACGGTAGACACGGCAAACGTGGCATTAGCGCTGGTAGAAATACCAAAGGATGCATTTACAGAGTTTGATGTTATCCCGTCTACGTTTTGCCTTGACATGGATAAGTTCAAAGTTATATTTGGGTTCGGCGGAAAAGAGATTTCCATTATCCGGGATACGGTTGAATCAAACAGTATCGTTGTGGAGTCCGGCGGGTATCGAAGTGTTCAGACTCTTCTCCATGATGGAACAGTTAAGAAAGACCCTAATATGCCAGGGTTTGAACTTCCCGGGAAAGTGGAGATGGTTGGTAAGGACCTGGCATCAATTATTACCAACATATCGAAGATTTCTGACAAGATCCGGTTTGTCGTTGCTGATGGAAAATTCACGGTAAAATCAGAGGCTGAAGGACAGGACAATACAGAGAAGGTAATGCATGGAGACGAACTCCTACACATTGGAGGGGATGGGAACTCTATGTTCTCGGCTGATTACCTCATTGGAATGAGCCGGAACTTCAGCGGCGATATTGGAATTAGTATTGGAGTTGACCATCCAATCATATTGGAGTTTGGAGTATCGGGTGGAAGAGGCACTGGGAAATATTTGTTAGCTCCAAGGATCGAGGGTGGTGAGTGAGAATGAGCGATATATCAGAAGCGATGATTATTTTATCAGATAAAATCGGTATTGGTGTTGATACTCTTTATCAACTCAATTTGAGTGTTCAGATGATTAAAGCGGTATCAAACATAATCACGATTGCGTCAATATTTGTATTGATAGCAGTTTCAGCGATTATCATTTACAGATGGTATAATACATATAGTATGTTTGATGATGATGCTGGAAAATTGATTGTATTTATTATCGGTATTATATGGATTGTAATAGGTTGTTTATTTTTTCAGTTCTGCATTGAAGAAACCGCCCTCCGTATCGTTGCTCCTCAATACGTGGCGATGAAAGATACTATTGCAATGATTGGTAAGGTGATTTAAAATGGATCTCGGGGAGTTTATAAAAGGAAGGTGGATTCCATATCCTACCACTCCTGAAAAGTTAGAAATCGGTGTATCGATTAAGATTGAAGGGCTTGATGAGATTGAAGAGCGCCTGAAACAGGTAAAAGTTGATATGGGTATTATCAATCAGGCAACAGAACGATATACCCATCCTGACCAGAACAACAGTGAAGAATACAATTTAAAACGCCATGTTTTAAGACGGTTTATACGGGCGATTGTAAATCCACATCAGAAGGAGTTAGAGGTATGATACCACAAAGGAGTCGTTTGTTTAAAGTGGCAAAGAAACTACTAAAACAAGCATTTAAATATCGACTTGAATATCACTCCGTAATATCCGATATGTATGAGCCTGCCATATGGGTTAATGGCACCAGTGGAGAAATGGTAATAGTAACAGATGTTGCAACAGGAGAGAAGATGTTACGGCATATCGGGGCTATCCCCCAAATTTCTGACCGCGGAATCCACCAACATATATTCGAACAGAAGGGCAAACAATGATTATCAACTGGTTAACCGGCATATTCATCGTGGTATGGACAGTAGCCGGGATATACTATTCAGTTAATCCGGTGGTATGGTTCGCAGTGTTCTGGTTATTTATAGGGTTATGGATGGTGTTGACAGTGTTAGGATGGAAAACAGAATCTGACAACCGCGGTGATTCGTGGGATGGGGTTATTCGGGCATTATTGAGGTGGCAATGATGAGCACGTTTATGACTGACGAATACCGCGAACGGTTAGAATACGCATATAGTCTGTTTGGCACGTTTGGGAGTTTTACGGCTAAAGACATCCGGGCTAAAGCAACAGTTATGAACGCTTTAAAATCGAAGGGATACATTAAACGGGACTCAATTCGTGGCCCTTGGCGAGTAACAGAAGATGGTGAAGCGTATATCAGGAAATACATCAAGAATCCCGAAAAAGTGGAGAACGATTGGGAAAGTAGAAGTGTTTTTGATTCTCCTGATTACTAACTTTTAACCACAACTATTTTATTTTTTCGGCGCGTCTAAATACGTAATGTCCTTTACCAGCGTATTAGACTGGGCTGTTCTTGACGAGATGATTCTCGACTATTTTTCAGAGGCGCAGACTGCGCTTAATCTAACGTGTTCTGTCAATCGGGGGTTAAATCTCAATTGCGGGGTAAATAGAGTGATCACATTATGACAACATACGCGAGGGTTGGTTCAACAGGGCTCAAATTAAATCTTAATCTGGGAACGGACTTAACAGAGGCCATGAGTATACCAACTACGATATATGACCCAGATGGGGTAGTGTTTGGAACTTATTCGGCAGTAGTATCAGCGACTCCTACCGATATGACGGCAGTTGTGACGATTACAGGCACAATCGTTGATACTGGCCGGTATGTGGTGAGTCCGGTAGTAACATTTTCAGATGGCGCGGTTATTCCGGGAGACGCGGCCGCATTTTATGTATACGATATAGACGAGGTAGTAACATAATGGCGTGGGATGACGTTTTAGTTGCTTATGTGAGTAAATATACCGCTGCAATCCATAACGAGATGGTAACGCAGATTAAAGCGCGAATACTCCATTCTCTTGATACAGAGGCAAACGGGGTATTAGTGGGAACCGGTGCAGGCGCGTTTATTTTCAAGACGTTAGCACAGTTTAAGGTTATTTTAGGGTTAGGGGGAGGAGCATATTTATCGGTTGGAACTACTACCGGGACACTTGCAGCAGGAGACGACTCAAGATTATCAAACGATAGGAACCCTACTGCTCATAAGTCCACGCATGCAACGGCTGGAACAGACGCTTTATCTGCTTCTGATATTGGGGCAGCAGCCGCAAGCCATGGGCATGCACAAGGAGACATTACCAATCTAACGAGCGATTTATCAGGCAAAGAACCAACAATTACCAAAAATACAGCGTTTAATAAGAATTACGACACAACCGCGACGAATATCAAAATGGATGGAGTTCAGTCGCTTGGAGAACTCGATACCCTTCCTCGGGTGGATCATGTCCATCCAACTGATACAAGTCGGGCTGCAACAAATCAGAAATTAGACGACTTTGGAACTCCTGATGATAATACCGATTTAAACGCAAATACCACAAATCACGGATTACTCCTCAAAGCAACTGCACCAGCAGCAAATGTGCTCAATGTGGTAGGGATAGCAAACGGGGAGACAAGTTACGCTAATAAAGCCTTGTTTGATGCAACCAACCCGGCAATGAATGGGACGGCTGCACCAGGAACCTCTCTCATTGCAGCACATCGGGATCACGTTCATCCAACTGATACAAGCCGGATATCAACGGGCGACATTGATACCGATTCTACATTCGCGGCAAATTCTGACTCAAAAGTGCCGAGTCAGAAAGCGGTGAAAACGGCTGCTTTAAATTGGGTGCCGAGATTGAGAACTTTTTTTACCCCTACATATCTTTATGCATCAAACGGGGTTGAAAAATCAACGATGAATGGTGGGGGATATCACAGACAGGAATCCGGTGAAAATGGCGATTATTTTATAATACCGATATATTTTAGTGGAACAGAAACAATAATAGATTTTACGTATCAAAAAAAATACAGATCGCGGTATATTTGATATGTATATTTCTATGGATGGTAACACTTATCAACTTGATTCATCTGGTTATGATACATATCGTTCGAGTGCGATGGTTGCAATTGTATCAATTACAAAAACTGCGCCAATTGCAACAGGATGGAATTATTTAAAAATCGTTGTGAATGGGAAAAATGCATCATCAACTAATTATATAATCGGAATTTACGGTGTGAGGTTGCGATGATTTGTTATCCTTGCGCCGCTGAAATGACTGTAAAAATAGATGGGAATACTACCATCTATACTTGCCCCGTATGCGGGAGAACCATAACCGAAAACGTGGGAGAACCCGAATGAGTGAAAAAAAGTTAGGTAGACCGAAGATACCATATGACCCATTATACCATGATGTAGAGGCAGAACGATATGCAAGCCAAGGCCTAATCAACATGGAAATGGCAAAAGGACTCGGAATTAGTTCTGATACGTTTTATACGTGGTTGAAGGAACATGATACATTTTCAGAGGCCGTAAAAAGGGGTAAAGCAATCGCTGACCAGAAGGTTGTTGAATCGCTGTATAAACGTGCTACAGGGTTTACTTTTACCGAAACTAAACACGTGGACGATGGGAACTCTGTTAGAATCGAGTCATCTATAAAGTGCATACCTCCGGATACCACTGCCTGCATATATTGGACTAAAAACCGCCTTATGAAAGAATGGAGAGATAAGGTAGAAACCGAGGTATCTGGGAATATTCGGGTAGTATCTGCTAAAGAATTATCTGACGATGAATTAGCGAGGATAGCAGCAGGGGACAAATGAGTGCTGCTTCTGCTATATCCAGTCAGGATGCAGCAATAGAACTATTATCAAGACGCAGGGCACGCGAGAGCCTGATTGAGTTCACCAAGTATACAAAGTCTGACTACCAGGTGAACTGGCATCACAACCTTGTCGCGTCTTACCTCGATTCGTTTGTAGCAGGAGATATAAAGCGGCTAATGGTTTTTATGCCTCCCCGCAATGGGAAGAGTGAACTTGTATCTCGTCGATTGCCCGCCTATATTTTTGGGAAGAATCCAGATGCTTCTATTATTGCGTGCTCGTATTCTGCCGATTTATCAAGTAGAATGAATCGCGACACTCAACGTATAATGACATCTCAAGAATACACTACACTATTCCCAGAATCGCGATTAAACGATAAGAATGTAAGAACAACTGATCAAGAGTCATACCTCCGCAATTCTGAACTTTTTGAGATTGTCGGGCATCAAGGGATGTATAGATCCGCCGGTGTAGGAGGGGGTATTACTGGTATGGGTTGCGTATATGGCATCATTGACGACCCTATAAAGAATCGCGAGGAAGCCAATTCTGCAACATATCGTGAAAAAATAAAGGAATGGTATACTTCAACTTTCTATACCAGACTCGAAAAAGACGCAGGAGTTCTAATTACACTAACCAGATGGCATGAAGACGATTTGGCAGGGTGGTTAATTAACGAGGCGGATAATGGAGGAGAACAATGGACTGTTGTTTCGATCCCGTCAATTGCTGATGGAGAACTTCACCCAGATGACCCGCGCGTTGATGGAGATCCGTTATGGCCTGACAAGTTTAACCTGGATAGACTTGATAAGATTAGAGCAGTATTGGGGCCTTATGACTTCTCGGCATTGCATCAGCAGCGGCCTACTCCGAAAGAAGGAGGAATGTGGAAATACGAGGATATTAACCAGTATCGGGTAAGGGAACTTCCGATCGGGTTAGTCCGTATAGTGGTGGCTGTTGATCCTGAAGCAAAGAGCACAGAGTCGAGTGCAGAAACGGGTATAATCGTTGCCGGGTTAGGAGAGGATAAACATGCTTATGTAATGGCGGATATGTCAGTAAAAGGATCTCCTAACGCCTGGGGGAGTCGCGCGATACAGGCTTACCATACGTTTAAAGCAGATCGTATCGTTGCTGAAATCAATCAAGGAGGCGACATGGTAGAAAGTATCATCAGAAACATTGATCCATCTATATCATATAAATCTGTTCATGCATCAAGAGGGAAACAAACGAGAGCAGAACCCATTGCTGCGTTATACGAACAGGGTAAGGTTCATCATATCGGGAACTTCCCCAAATTAGAGGATCAAATGTGCAGATGGGTTCAGGGTGACAAATCCCCTGATCGGTTAGACGCGCTGGTATGGGGATTAACTGAAATTATGCCGTCTGGTTCTGACAGTTCCCGGTTTGTTATGAGTATGAGGTGATAAATGCCAATAATCCGTAAATTAACGTCTTATTTTTCAAAAGAAGTCTCATCGCAGGTTAAACCACAATCGTATGCAGAGACGTCAGGAACTGTCAAAAAACTCTTTTCTCCAGTTGATCAGAACCGGGCGCTTCAGGAGAAGTTCATAACGATCTACGAGCAAGGAGGCCTGATATCAGAAGCATTCGATTTGTATCCTTTGTTTATGTTTAGCAAGGGTTACTCATGGGAAGGAGAACCAAAGGCTATAGACCAGTGCAAAGATTTTATGACCGGATTTGATTATGAGCAGTCGTTTAACCTCGCTATCACATCCCCTTTAGTTTGTGGAGATGGGTATCAGGAGATTGTAAGAGGTAGAGCAAGGAACCCATTAGGCCTGTTGTATCGCAATCCCGTCAATTTCGATATTGTTTATGATGAGTATGGGTTAGTTACCGGGTATACCCAGACTATCAAAAAGACGTTTATCAACAAAGTGATCCCGTTTGATGAGCAGGATATCTTTCATACGCAATTAATCCCGAGTCTAAAGGAGGGAGCAGGAACCAGTCTGATGAAACGCGCGTTCGATGACATTACCAGGGATACGCAAATAGCAGAAGGAACATCTAACGCTATCGTTCGGCATGGAACTCCTAAATGGTGGGCTCGGGTTGGTCAGCCCGGTGAACTCGTAGCGCAGTCTATCATAGACAACATATGCAAGAAACTGGAAGAACTGAACTCTAAAAACGATATAGCCACGCAATACGATACCGATATTAAAATGCTGGATACGTCCGGGGTATCAAACATTCAGTCATATCAGGACGCGTCAATGGTTAGGCTGACTGCATCACTTGGCGTTCCTGGGGAGTTGTTAGGGTTCAGGCAAGGAACCACTGACAATACAGCAGTAAGCAGGATTGGGGCATTCTTACAGAAGATCAGCACATATCAAACCCGGTTCGCTCGGCAACTCAATATTCAGGTATTTGACCAGGTAACGGGAGTGCCGGGCGCAGCAAAGATTAAGTTTAACAGTATCCTCCCCAGCCAACAAGCAGAACAGGCAGCATGGATTATCAACCTGATTAAGGCTAACCCGTTAGACCCGGAGTATTATGCCCCGCGTGAGTGGGTGAAACAAGTGCTAAATATTCCAGACACGATTGAAGAGGTAACACCATGAATCAAGAAACATTAAGCAAAGCGTTAGAATCTCATTTGAGAGAACTTGGCGGGCCTGGCAGTGGGAGGAAGGCATCAGGGCCAGGATCAGCAAATCCCAAAGATAAACGATTGAACCGACTAAAACGTATCAGGGCCGGCCCCACTCCTCGTATCAGACGCGTTAAAGCGTTGGATAATGGAGAAGAGTTTGATATTGAAGAGTATGAAGATGAGGAGGCCGAATCATGACAGCAATTGAATTTAAAGTGAATGACCCAGAAGCGCCCAAACTGTTGATTAACCTGTTTAACACGGCTCTACCGGAAAGCGGAGCAGATCTTTGCGTGGGGGTATCCGTCACCGGTAGCGGACAGGCCGAATACCTTAACATATCGTTTAGTTCCCCGGCGAGCGCGGTGTTATCGGTTAAAAGAACCGTAGGAGCCACAACCGTATCCCAGAAACTCAACGGGGGTGCAGCGATTGTTGCAGGACAACTGTATCAGGCAACGATTCTTGTAGCGCCTGGGGAAACGATTAATTTCGGGTATGCAGCGACTACGAACGTATATAACCTGATTATTGCCGAGGTTATACAGTCATGAGCAGCCCGTCTTTTCCGGTATCTGGTAGTGGTAGTAGCGGAGAAGGGACATCTGACCATTCTCTCCTTACTAACCGTGATTCTGCGGACCAACATCCAGCGGCTTCCATTACTCCCGTTACTACCAATTTCGATGGCAACCTGTCATCGGCTGACGATACGGTTCAGAAAGCGCTTGAAACGCTTGATGCGTCGGTTGTTGCCAAATCTCTGTTTGACGCGAATACGATTATCAAGGCTGATTCTGATAATACCCCTGCTGCTCTGACAGTCGGAGAACAAACGATAGTAGGCCGTATTACGTCTGGGGTTATCGCTGCTCTTTCAGCGACTCAAGTCAGAACCCTCCTCAATGTCGCGGATGGCGCAAATGCATATACGTTGCCTACTGCTGCCGCTGGCACGTTAGGCGGGATAAAAGTGGGAACCCGGTTATCTATTGCGGACGGGGTTCTTTCTGCCGATGAACAGGCTGGTGGAAGTGGTTCTTATATTATCCAGAATGTAATACCCGCAGTTGTGTCAGTAGATACAGTATTTACACATTATGTATGCCCTATCGCTGGAACAATATCACTTGCAATGATGAGTTTAGAGTCTGCTCCAAGTGCTTCTACTACTTACTGTAAAGTTCAGGTTATGAAAAATGGGTTGCTTGAGACCGATTCGATATTTACCAGTGATGCAGCAATGCAGATTACAGAGGTTACAAGTGCCACGAATGGGGTTTATCAAGCGAGTGGAACTTTAGATTCAGGAAGAACTGCGGTAGTGGCAGGAGATGTAATCTGGATACGAGTTAATCAGGCTGATGCAGGATCTGCTGGTTTAAGAGTTCAGGTTAAAATTGATTGGACGTGATTCTGATGGTTGGTAAATATCCGTCAATTTTTCAAAACGCCGTGTTATGGGCACCATTACTACATTCTGCCGGGTATACTAACGATATTGATGAGTTCCCAATCATACCAAGTGGAGTTACTGTAACTAACAATGGATCATGGACGAAATCAGATTTAGGCAATAATAAATCAGTCTTGGTGTTTGATGGATCTACTAACTACATATCACTAACTGACGATGTTGCATGGGATATATATGATGGTGATTTTACCATTTCGGCATGGGTTAAATTTTCAAGCGTTTCTGTAAGTAATGGGGTGTTTGGGCAACGGGTTGATTTAAACAATTATGTTGCTCTTCGATGGATTACTGATTCGAACGTTATTTTATTAAATGGGTATTCTGGAGGGACGGTGAATTTTAATTATACATGCCCGTTTACACCAATAGCAAATATCTGGTATTATTTAGTTATAATGAAATCCGGGTCTGCGTGTTTAATGTATATAGATGATATAAATCAGACCGTCACTGAATTACAAGCATGGAGAAATACAACAAATATTGCTGCACCGCTTACAGTTGGACTTGGTGGAGCAGTAAATATGTCCGGTTGTATCTATGATTTGAGGATTTACAAAGGCAGGGCACTTACACTTCCAGAGATTAAATTGCTGGTAAAAATCACTCATCCAGTAACAGGTAGTGGTATGATTCCCGGCCCTTACGATTATTGGCGGTTGAGTTAAAATGACTTTAACAACGTATAAAGACCACCAGGAATTATTTGCAAATTGTAACGGTTATTGGGATCTTCGGAATAATACTTTGCCGATAACAGGAACCGTATCCGGGACAATTACAGGATCGGTTGTTACTCCTGACAGATTTGGTGTTGCTAATCGGGCTTACTTATTTGACGGAACTGATGATAAAATAACAATGGGGAATACTGCGGTATCTATTAAATCGTTGTTAGTATGGGTTAAATTATCATCTACTACTCAATCCATTCTCAAATTAACCGATACACCTCATACAATAACCGTGTCGTCAGGAACGCTTACTGCATCTGGGTGGCCTGCTACAGTAGTTCTATATGTTAATGGTGCGTCTGGTTCAACCGTTGATACAAATTGGGCATTGATCGGTATTACAACATCGGGAGATGCATTCGCAGCATCGAATTTGATATTAGGATACGATGGGTCTTCATACTTGAATGGATTAATTGGTGAAATTCTAACATTTTCAACCCAATTGAGCGCAGTTGAAATGAAGACGTTTTACAATTTAATGTCTAAATATACATTATATCCATTGATTGCATCACCACGAGGTCAAGAATGAGCATATTAAATCTTGAAACATTGAAACGCAATGGATGCGTTTTGTGGTGGTCTGGGACGGTAGCGACATCGGGAACATATGATGATGATGGTAACAAACAAGGCTTTTTAATCCTCCCTGATGGTGTGACGGTAACGCCAAGTGGAACATTTACTACGGTTAAAGGCAAAGACGGTATAACTTACTTAAAATTTGATGGATCTACCAATTATGTTTCATTGAGTAATCATGCAAATTTTGATATTGGGGTATCAAATTCACCATTTACAATTTGTGGATGGGTTAAATTAAATTCAGATGATCACATGATCATATGTCGTGGGGGGGGGTTTGATGCTTTTAACTCAACAACAGGATATCAATATCTGTTAGATTTGTTTCCAGCATCAAATGCGTATTGGCAGTGGTGGACAGGATCTGCTCAAGGGGCGATCGCGTTTTCACCATCATTACTCGTTACTGGGACTTGGAAATTTTTAACTATTGTATATGATGGGACTACAACTACGATCTACGTAGATTTGGTATTTGTTGTTAGTGCAACATCTACATATGTAAAACCATCATCATCACAATATACGCGAGTTGGAGCATCGGTGAGACAAAGTCAACTCGATTACCCTACAAATGGCAACATCAAAGACCTGATGATTTTCAAAGGTAAGGCACTCGATACTAATCAAATCGGAGCAATTATGGAAGAAACATACATATATTGAAGTGAACCAGGAGACAATAATGGATTACGAAGGCATCAACAACCCAGAAGACAGGCAGAAATGTTCAGGAGACGCATTTCGGTTTCATAAATCCTACAAGGCCATCCCTCGCATGCTTTTTTCTACGATATCAAAAGCGTTCTCGCTTGTAAAAACCCCAGATGACTGGTTAAACGGGATAACTGGCAACATTGGCGTTATCCGAGACATTTACCGGGACGAATATCTTACCCACGAAAAACAGGAGGGCAGAAAAAACGTTGTTAGTTCGTCGTTGCCGTTCGGGTTGTCTATTCTATTTTACGACCCGAATTATGCAGAGGTTGCAAATTGGTTTATCTATCGGATATGCCAGGAATACGAAGCCGGCAGTTTTACTTTTGCACCTACACATGTTATCCCGGATTGTTGGTATCAGGATGGGAGGGGACGAGCCATGCCGGATTATCAAGATGCGATGCGAATAATCCAGGAACAAACCGAAAAATATAAGGAAGATAAGGCATAATATAGTAGTGTGCCAGGGTAGCGGGGTCAAACCCTTACCTTGGTATTGGCCAGGATTAAACTGGCGGGTTCATATTGATTAAACCTGTATATCTTTTACTCGTTGCATGTATCCCAGAGGGGAATACCGATCCGGTCATGCCAGGGTCAAACCTGGTATGATCACTAAAAAAGAATTTATTCTAATGCCTGTTTATCAGTTGCGTTCCTATAAGGCATATACGGATACAACGGGCACGTGAAATTTCTACAGTTTTTATCATTTGCCTGGTCATAAAACCCCATGCAATCATAACATTTTGCTTTTATCGCCTCATTTCTGGTTATCCTGAATCCCTTCAAGAACTGGATGAGTTCTCCTCTCCCCTGAAATCGACTTCCATACTTCTCAAGCATGGTAAGAAATTCACTCTTTCTTTCTCTGGGTATGCTTTTTGATACCATACAGATACTATATGCTTGTTAATCATATAAGTTATCGTCTCAAGTGTGTTATGTTCTGTAATAGGCTGTATGACCAGTTTAAAAAATTGAAACACGAGTTTTTACCGATTACACAACAATTATTTATAATATTGCGACTAATATAGTATTGTAACAGGTGAGAGAAATCATGGATTACGAAGAATGGCAGGATGCACAGGAAGAGAAGAAAGAACTGCTCGACAAATACTTTAAAACTCTCGAATCGGTAGATATCGAACCGAGTAACGCCGATGAGGTATCAGAATGCTATGACAAACTTGTATCGGTCATGTGCATCCTACGGCAGATAAAAGAACAGGTATGCAGACTTGAAGATGATTTCCCAGCCGGTAACGAGCCAACCGATGAGCCTGGGTATGACGATTCGGTATGGGAGGGAGACCGATGATGACCCTCCTTTCACGCACGATAAGAGACCGTCCTGCAAACGAAGACGAAATACGAGGGATGGGAGAAAAAGAAGACATAGAGACAGTTATCTTGGTTTAATTTTTAAGAATTGTTCTAACTCTTTTCTACTTTTACATTGTTCTGCTTTGGTGATAGACGTTAATAAGTCGCGTTTTATGCTTTTAAACCAAGGATCATTCCCGCAAATGTCATGAATTATTTGTTTTATTTCCTTTGCGTCTCTTATTCCTTCGACTCTTGACGAGAATTCCTTGAGTATTTGTATATAGTCATATTCAAAATCGTTATTCTTTTCATCGTATCTTGACCGTATGCGGTCAATTACAAAATCTACAAGATTAGGGTTTAATATCATGGTTAGTCTCTCCAATTGTCGCTATACAGGAATCCGCACTTCATACATTTCCGGCGCTGGTATTTACCATATGCGTTTACCAAGAACCCGGCCTTCCCGCACTTTTCATTGCCACATCGAGGGCATATTGGAGTTGTTTTGTCTATTACTTCAGAATTCTCATGCTCCAGTTTAAGATTTTGATATCGTGTCTTATGCTTTGCAATCTTATCGGGTTCTGCATTATATTCTTTCATGTAATCCCGCATATAATCGCGGTATTCCTCATAATCCCGCTTTGCCCGCAGTGCAGCCCGTTCAGCATCAACAATCTCTTCTTTTTCTCTTAATACATCGTGTATCGTTTTTTCTTCTGGTTTATCTTGGGCACTCTTTACAATTTCGGGCTTTTGTTTAGGTTCAATATACCTCAAATCACCCGGGCCGAGAAACGTTCTCTCATCAAGGTTTGTATCTCCTCTTTCAGATTTGAAATCAGCATAACAATCTTTGCAGAATGTAATTCCCCCTCCCATATCCATATAGAAAACAACGTTGTCCGCTTCTATTGGTTTGAAATTGCCTATTTTACATCCTGGCTTTGAACAACAATAGAACTCTCCTTCCTTAATGGGATTGTTCGATTCAGTCATATATTCCATATTGCACACGCACGTATATTAACATGCGTTAAAACTTATAATTCATAATGATAAGCATTAGAATAAAAAATAATATGACACTTTACACATTCATGTAATCTAAAATAACGTAAAATGTAAAACGTATAACCTATAACTATACCATACCATTATGAATCATTGATTATACGTTATACATTATTTTAGATTTCATGTTTACACATATAGTCATATTTTTAGTTATCAAAAACTGATATTTAAAGTGATATGTTGGTATATAAACGACAATATGATTATATGCTTATCGCTCATATAGTTAAGTGGTAAAAGTGGATAAAAAACAGAAAGTGACGGCCACTATTTCAAAAGCACTTGTAGAGCGTATTGACGAGGACCGCGATTTGGTGAGCCGGTCGGCATGGATTGAGAGACTATTGAGAAAAGCAATGGGAGAGGAGTAAAACTATGGAATGCGGATTTGCAGATAAGTTCAGGGTTATCCGGACTGTATGTGATGAGAGACGGATAAAACATACCCGGATGTTGCCAGGAATATTTGAGAGAGAACAGGCTGAAGATATCGTTGCTGCATGCAATAGCAAAGAATACAAAATCGAGGCGGTATAGTTGTATATCGCGTTTGTTGGCATTGATGGGGTTGGAAAAACCACCATAATCAACCGGATACAGGATTCGGGAATGGACGCGGTATTTACCCGGGAACCGTATTACAACATCCCAAAGACATACAATGACCCAGTAGAGGCATCTTACGAGTTTGCAAAAGATAGGTATAGGCACATGAAAGATGTCATCATCCCGGCGAAAGAGGCGGGAAAGCACATTATATCTGATAGATGTTACCTATGCAACCTCGCGTATCAGTCGCATGATGGCCTGATTGATTTACAATGGTTAATGGGATTGCAGCCTCTAAATCTGGTATTCCCCGATGCGGTAATATGGATGCAGTCTGACCCTAACATAGCAGCAAAACGATCTGGGGAAGATGCCTGGCGGTTATCGGAAATACAGCACATATATGCAGAGGTTATTAATTCCCGTGACCTTCCCCGGGTAAACTGGTATCTGGTAACGGTTGATGAGAAAAGTCCGGATGAAGTGTATGTAGAAGTGGCGCTTTTAATCAGCGAGTTGATGAGGGATAATGGCAGGTAGTTATCAGCATGTATTGCATGGTTGGTCCCTAATTGAAAATATGGGGGATGCTCAAGAGGCAGTTGAAGAACTAATGTGGTTGGTTCAATCACAAATAGGAACAAAGAAAGCAAAAGATTTACTTAAATCAAGATTCTACCCCATGCAAAGGGGAGAAATTAAAAAAGATAAATCTTTTGAGAAAGTAACACGGTTGATGCACGATACGCGGGAGATGTGATGGCTAAACGATGTGCGAAGTGCGATTACAAATTAGATGATATGTGCCGGTTCTGGCAACAGTGGAGAAAGGAAGTCAGGATACCCAATTGTTCAGAAAATGCAATAAAACGCGCAAGAGAAGAGGGGGCTTTGCAATATGCTCCGATGGGGATACCGGGAGGAACTAAAATAAAGGATTTTGCGCTCCTTAACAAGATATGGAATGAAGAATTCCCTGTGAAACATAAGAATGAGGATTCAAAATGATCCGCTCAATAAAAGCAGCAACGGCATCGCAGGCCTATAAGGTGTTATTTTGGCATTTGATGGAGAAAGGTGAGAGATTCATATCAGAGGACGGTGCAGACTGCCGGATTCTGGATACCGTGATATGTCATATCGATAAACCCATGGAACAGTTACCAGAACTCATCAAGATGTCTCCGCTTGGACCGCTGGCAATGGCTCAATATGTGAGAGATTTCGTTGATGGTGTTCCTGACGATGACCCGCGCCCGATGGATTTTGAATATACGTATCATGAGAGGTTATTTGATTACGATTTCCCGGAATGTTACGACAAAGTGAACCAGATTCAGAACATCATAACCAAATTGCAGCGTAACCAGTTTACTCGGCGGGCGGTGGCTGTTCTATGGCAGCCGTGGATAGATATCTATTCAGAAGACCCGCCCTGCCTGGATATGGTTAAGTTCGGCATATCGCGCGACTGCAGGCGGTTGAATATGTCCTGCGTGTTCAGAAGCCACGATTTGATTGGCGGATGGGTAAATAACGTATACGCGATCGCTTATCTGCTGAAATATATTGCTGAAAATATCGGGCGGGATGTTGGATACCTTGAGATAATATCATTTGACGGGCATGCGTATATGAAAGACCAGTGGCAGATTGATAGACTGAAGGAGATGATAAAGAGATGAAGAAAAAGAATCAAGAGAAGGTTCTAAAACTGCTAAAAGAACTTGATTTGTATAAGAAAATAGAACCAAAGATTTTTTACAGTTTTAATGGTGAAGAACCAAAAGTGATACAGCAAGAATCATATATTCGAGTAAACGATGTTGTTGACTGGGGTGCTCTTATAAAAGAACTATAAAACTATTTTTTTATAATATATTCCCAGAACTGCGATACACCAAACAGGATAGCAATTACCGCGCTGGTGATCCATGCATACCGAGAACGAATAGGTTTTTTTCGGTCAAGAAGAAGAGAAACTGTTTTGTTAAGTTCGGCAATGGATTGTTTGATTTCTGTTGTATCCTCGTGGATTTTGTCAATATCTTTTTTGTGGCTGCGGCAATGCTCATTGAGTTGGTCTCTGGTTTCTTTTTGCATATCCCACAACATTTTAGGGCTGTATTCCCCTATTATTGGTGTTTCGCTCGTCATGCAATCCCTATTAATCGTTGCCTATGGATAAATGGTTAGTGCTAAAATGTTTTATAGTATTTGTTTTCTAAAAGTTATAACAACAATTAAATACTATTACGACTAATATAGTATTGTAACAGGTGAGAGATAATGGAAGACAAAAACTTTAAGAAAATTCAGAGCATGTTTGTAGAACTCAACACCATTCAAACCAGGATGGCAACAATAGCCAAAGAATGGGGAAATATGAACATTTATGACGAAGACGCAAAACAAGAAGAGTCAAAATTAAATGAGGAATTCGAAGATTTAAAGGTAAAAGAAACGGCATTGAAAGAAAAACTTAACCCTTACCCCTTACCCCATTTAAAGTTTTGACGGGTGGAATGTTTTTACAACATTTCCTCTATAATCCTTATCCTCTATATTTTTTGGTATTTTATATTGCATCACTCTCGTATCCTTCGCTGTATAATCTTTTCCAGTCATATATATGCTATTTTCATCCTCTTCTGTAATTTCACCTCCGAATACCCCGGCACTTCCAGATTGGAATCCTCCTTTATCAGGATTCATTTTAAATTCTGTCTGCCTTGTAATAATAACATCTTTATTATTATCGTCTATTGCTCCTTTTATAGCATTTACTTCAGTTTCGTCCCAGTTTTTATCACCTAATGCTGCATCGAGTTTTGATTCTAATTCGGGAGTTGCTCCAAACTCCGATTTATCATCAATATATGTTTCACGCTTTGACTTTTCGATATCATCCTTCTTATCCTCTTTCTTTTCTCCTCCTTTCTTATCTTTGTAGTTATCTGGCCGTGCGTGGATACCACCTGACCCAGCCTGACTACCACCACGATATCCTGGTATACCCAAATGTCCCCAATTCCCTGAACCCGGTCCACCGAATTCTCTCAACCTGTCAGAATGTTTTAAAATCATGTTGTAACCTGATATGATTTTTAAACTATTAATGCTAACTATTATCAAGATGCCCGCTAAAAAGGAACCTCCCCATTTGGTTTATGTTAAACAGCCGTCAATACAGCATAAAGACCCGTTTCAGACACAGAAACAAGAGAAAGATGCTGGGGATGTGCTGGAAAAAGCAACGACACGGTATAGAGATAAAGTGATCGAGAGGTTGAAACAGGAGATGGGAGATGAAGAACCCAAATAAAGACATCATTAAGAAGATTACAGAGTTTGATGAGGATTTAGACGATATAACCGAAACAGTCTATACCAGCGCAGAACAGGGATACAGGAAAGGGTTGATTGTAGGAGGACAGCAACTGAAACCTCTTGGCGTAGAAGTGAATATGGGAGTAAAGACCAAAATAGAGGAATTAAAGAAGATACGGGCTGCAAATGAGAAATACATAGAGGGATGGGGAGAGAACATCAACAAGCAGGTATATGATATCGTATGGGATGGAATAGAGTCCGGTAAATCTCTTAATACCATAATGGACGATATTATCAAGGCGACTGACAAATCTATCCTGCAAGCAAAAAAAGAAGCATCGGACATTGTGATAGACGCTGCGAGAAAAGGAGAAATCGACCTGTATCGTCAAGCCGGGGTTGGACTGTTCAGGGATATAGCAATCGTAGATGATAGAACGTGCGGCGTGTGTTTGGGGTTAAACGGGAGGATATACAAGGAAGGATTTGATGAACGCGGTGTGATTAACTACGATAATGGGAACTTTTTAACGGATGACATCGCAGAACTTGCAGCAGAGAATGGGTTAGAAGACTGGATTAATCCAGAAGACGGAGCAGAAGGGCCGACTTATCATTCTCGGTGTCGCTGTAAATTTGCTCCCGTTTTGACGTTTGAACAGTATAAAAACAAAGATGCGATTCAGACAACAATATCAGAAGTTTGATTCTTTTTTATTCCACCTTAACCCCTGTCCTCACGATTTCAACTTCCTCTCCCACCCATTCTTTAGGCAAATAAACCCTTCCCGTGTTCTCATGAGCCTTAACAACCTTAACAATCCGCTGGATTCCTTGGATTACATAAGCCATATGATCATAAATGGTCATTATTACACATTAGCCTTTCTAATACCTTTAAATACATAGTATTAGGCCATGCCACCCTCAATAGTCGCACGTATACGGGAGTCTGAACCCGTGCGCAGGCAGGCTAACAAGTTCGGGCCGGGCGTTTCTCCATCGTGGGACGCTAACGACCACGTAACGAAAATAGACTTTTCTGACAAGTTTAGCAGGGAAATGGCTGAAACTTGGTTGTCTGAACACGATTACCATGAGTTTACCGTTGAAGACGCTGAAATAGAAGAGAAATCACGCACGTTTGGGTATCAGTTCGTAAATCTCGGCGGGAAAATCGAACATACACCAGAAGGCGGGCTTCGCGTGAAAGGGGTAAAACTCCTCGCTGCCGGGACATGGACGGACAGCGCGCAAAAAACCGCGTGCGAGTATTCGCCGGAAGTCCTTAAACAGTTCTCATCGAACTGGATAGATAACGCGATTTGGAGTAGGCATTTTGGTGGTGTCCCGAGAAACATCACTGAAAAGGTAGGAATCGTCGAGAATCAGCGGTATGAAAATGAGGCTGTGGTAGGAGATTTGTATTACCATGGACTCACCGGACAGTCGCGTGATACCATCGCCATGATTGATAATGGCCTGGCTAATTACGTATCTGTTGAGACGGTTTCAAAAGACAAATGGAACGTAGGCAAAAAGGTGTATCAGGCACAGGAACTCGGATTTACGGGACTGGCAACCGTTAATCAGGGAGCGTGCCGGGTATGCAAGATTCGGGAGAATGGGGGTCCGGGATCTGGTAACTTTGACCATGCGGGTATCCCCGGTCAACAGGGTGGGAGTGCCCCTGGAGGAGGTGGAGGTCCATCTATTGATCAAGAGACCGGGAGTCTTGTTGGTATCGTTTCTGGGAATCATTTCAACATGGATGAAATTTCTCCTCCTGATGGCCAGTTTCTCACATCAGAAGAGACAGAAGCGTGGGTTGAAGAGTCGCTGATTGATGGAATAGGAGATCCAGAGATTTATGGTGAAAATTATGCATCTGAACCCGAATCGGAATTTTCAGAGGGTGATCTTTTACAAGCGCTCGATGATGACACGGGAATGTGGATACCAGATTTTCAATCTGATGTATTAATTCCGGAAGATGCAATTGGGGCAGATCCATCGGAGCACATGAAAGATTATGATGTGTCTGAAGTTATGGATTACATAAAAGATACGAAATCTGAAGGGGTTTTTGATACATCATATGATGGATGGAAGTCGCAGTCGAGTTTAGATGATGCCATCCGCGATCAGGCCGCATACCAACTACAAAAAGAGTATGATGTTGCCCGTTCATACAACGAAGCCCGAAAGGGGGATATAGAATCGGCAAAACAGAAATACATTACTCTGGCACTCAATGCGTTTAGGAATGCAAGGAGTGGTTAAATGGATAAAGAATCCAGAAAAACAAAGATATCTCAAGCGAAGGAAAGAATACTTTCAAAGCGCGGAGAGGAAACCATCAGAGAGGATGAAACTCTAAAAACGAGTGATTCTCTTGATGGACTGAAAGATAAGATTCGTTCTGGGTTGAGAGTAGGATCTGGAACCACGATGGAAGGGCCTTATATTATTGCCATATTCCCCGATCAGGTGGTATATGAGCAATATTACGGGGGGACTTCTAACCAATACCGGATACCTTACCAGATTGATGGGGAAACTGTCACATTTGGAACGGCAGTCCCGGTAGAAGTGGCTTACCAGGACATCGAACCAGAACAGAAAACTGGAGCATTTGAGGAAGACATGGATTCTAAAGAATTTGAAGAGAAACTCGAATCGGTAAGAAAAGAGTTCTCTGAAAAACTTGAGGCAGCCGAGGTTGTAAACAAAGAACTCGCTGCAAAGATTGAAGCGATTGAGAAAACTCCTACCCCTCCGAAAAGTGCGGGCGGGATTGTAGAGGAATCAAAAGAACTCGAATCCGTTCCTATGGTCACATTTGACCGTAAGACCGGAGTTATTAGCCGGAGGGTATAATTATGGCAGATATTTCAACTTTTCCAACCAAGGCGACGCTCACTTCAGGCGACGCAAGCCTGATTCAGACTCCAATGGGGCCTACTCGGAAGTTCGTGGCGGCTGCTGCTCTAAAAGCAGGAATGATCGTTATTTACGGATCGACTCCCGGAGAAGTTACTCCCGCAGTAGGAGCACTTACCGAGCGTGTTGCCGGGTATGTGGCAGAAGATTACGATTCGGGTGCAGATTGTCTCGTTTGGATGCCTGGAAACATTGTCAAGGTGGTAAATTTCAGCACGAGTGTTGCAATTACCCAGGGTCAGTGGCTTCAGACAAACGACAACGCGATCACAGGAACCGTTAATGCAATCGATTTCACCGAAGGCGCGACTGCTACCCAGTGCCTGAACACTGTCGGATACGCAATTGAACCGATTGCCGTGTCCAGTTACGGGTATGTTTATTTGACTACTCCAGTCGTAACGGTGCCAGAATCATAAGGAGGTAAAAACAATGACTAATGACACTTTCCACGGTGTAAAAGCGCTGTCTATGTATCTGGCATATGATTACGCAGATAACAAGGACAAGCACCAGATTCTCAACTCCATCCCTACCAGGGAAATGCACGCATACCTTGAAGGGGACGAGATTAAGACTGCAAATGTGAGAGAACTGCTCATTTCCGGGTCTGTTCAGGATACCACGCTCATTCAGACGGAATTTTATAATACCGTCATGCAGGGCGCTGAACCAATGCAGTGTATGAGGCGGTTCCTTCCGACGATCAACCTGTCTACTGGAAACACGCTGTCTATTCCGGTCAGTTCTGCCGGTGCTTATGCCGACGATGTTCTTGAAGGGCAGGATATTACTCCGAAAAATGCGGGGTATGAACCAGTAACCATCACGGTTGGTAAGATCGGAGACGCTCCGCTTATCACTGATGAAATGGTTGCAGACTCTTCATACGGGCTTATTGCTCTGGAAGTCGCGAAGTCCGGCCGCCGGGTAGAGAACAAATTTAACAGGAACGTTCTGGCTGTCATCCTTGGAGCAAGCGGGCTTCAGACGCACGATACCACGGGTAGCAATCAGGGAGTTGCGGCTGTGGCAGAGGCAAAGGCTAAAGTTGCTGACTACAACTGGCTGGCTGACAAACTCGTTGCTCACCCACGGCTCGGCGCAAAACTGCTCACCGAATCGTTCCCGAACGTAAACTACAGCGGATACAATGCCGATGCAGTTAGAACCGGGTCAATCGGAACCCAAATCCTTGGGCTTGACTATATGGAAACGTCAGTGAACCCACTGGCAACTGGAAAGACCTGGGGATACAGTTCAGACGGTTATTATGGCGGGATTGTCGCTGATGCCATGAACCTTGGCGCGACTGTAATTCGGAATGATATCCAGGTAGAAAACTTCCGTGACCCAATCAAACAGATTCAGGGCGCCACCACCACGATGAGGTTTAAAGCAGGGATTATCAACGCGACCGCGGGATGCGCAATTATCTACTAAACGAGGTAACAAAACATGGTTTTGAGTTCGATGTCTGCCCCATGCATGTCAGGACAGTTAAATAGAGACATAAACACGGCTGAAATGGATGAAACGCTTCTCAACAAAAAAGTGTATTCTGTTCCTGTTCAGCCGGTCGATCTCCTGACTGACACTGACAAAACGGTGGACATTCGACTCATCCAAGGGAGGAAATAGATGGTAGCAAGGGTAGACAGAGATGATTTCATAGCATTGACGGGAACATCCTTGTCTACTACCATTGTTGATAAACTGCTTGAAGCGGCTGACAGGGCGGTCAACACGGAAACCGAACGACTCGGGAATCCGAGCATTTCAGAATCCACTCTGTATGATGCCTCTATGCTTTTTGCGAAAGCAATGCTTGCTGACCTGTGTAGACTCGATGGGACTTTTGATGTGTCTACGAATGGTTATTCGCATAAAGGGAACACAGAATCGATGATTACAGGATACAGAGACGAGGCAAAATCAATTATCAAGAACGAAGCACGAGTAAACGCAGTTTGGTTACAGAAGGCTAATAGATGACTTACCCGGCTGCTCTCCTATGTCATGACGCTAACCTGCAAACGAGCATTACGGCAGGAACCGCTAACGATTGGGGAGCAGGGGCAGGAACGCCGGTTTATACTGCGATAAAGTGCAGGTTTGGAACGCCACGGGAAACATACAACCTCCATGATTCGGGGGAACGGTTGGTTAAATCTCCGGTATGCATTGTCCCTGCCGGAACTGCTGCCACTGTGGGAACCAAACTCGTAGGGGTAACGGCTCCGTTTAACAAAACATACGTCATTAAAGCGGTAAATCCTGCATTGCTGGCATCATCGATATCTCATCTGGTATTATCAATCGAGGCGGTAGAGTAATGGCGGGTATCCGGGTGACTGGCATTTCTGACGTTATAAAGGCTCTGAACGACCTGAAACCTACACGGGAAGAGGCAATCAGTATCCTGACCAAAGCAGCGAATCCGGTATGGAAATCTATGAAACAGAAAGCGCCTGTTGATAAGGCCGTTCTCCAGAAAGCGATTGTCATTAAAGACATATCAGAAACTGGGATGATTCAGATCGGCATCGGTGTATTTGATCCTGATGTTGTAAAATACGCTATATACCAAGAGTTTGGAACCGGGAAGTATGCCACTGGCCCGGGCGGTAGTAGGGCAAAACGTATTCCGTGGTTATGGAAGGTAACGTCTCAAAAATGGGCTGATATTTTCGGGATAGAAGTCGGCCAAACCGTTTTATGGTATGGTAATCACCCTCACCCATTCGTTCGGCCAGCATGGGATGAGGAACTGGAAAACGTTAGGAAACTCATCGTAAAAGGGATTTCTGATACGATTGTCAAGAGGCAAACGCCATGATTACGGGTATGATTCGGTCAAAACTACTGGCAACGTCAGCGGTTACTGATATCGTATCAACCCGGATTTATGTTGATGATATCCCGGATCCTGCCACTCTCCCGGCAATAAGCATCTCAAAAGCCTCTTTTGTCCCTAACAAGGAGGTAGGAAAGAAAAAGTTTGAACGTATCCTTGTATCGTGCTGGGCTGAACCCGGCAACCCAAAAAACCCGGCAGTAGTAGAATCCGTAGCGGCTGCGGTAAGAGCCGTATTTGACATTCCACGGTGTAATTTCGCTCCGTATAGGCTAACATCATCGGTATCTGCCACTGCATACGATGTAACATCGTCACATTGCAGGGGAGGATTCCGATTGATTGACCCGACTACGGGATGGTATCACATACCAGTGGATTTAGAGATTGATTATAACGAGGTTTAAAAAACTATGGCAGATGTAGTTGCAGCCGATGTCCCAGTCGGCACTGAAGTTAAATGGTATGGCGGCGGTGCAGTCGCACAAGTCGATCTTACTGGAATGACAGGAACGGCAGGAACCCTTGGAGGAACCTATTTAGCAGAGTTTGGTTCTCTTTGGGTAACAGTGAACGATGTTCAGGTTGCAGTTGTTGAACGTAAAGCGTCAGCCGATGCGACTGAAACCACAGGAGCAGACGGATTTACTCTCCCTGAGAGCGTAGGGGCCACTGATGCAGTTGTCGCTTATTTCGTCGATATTCAGACGGTAACGCTTCGGCATGTGGCAACCTGTAAGGACGTTAAGGGGGATACCAAGGCAAGCAGCAAAAAAGAAGCCGTTCACGGGCAGAGCACTAAACTGGTTACTGTTGGAGTGGCTGAATCGACTGCATCTCTTGAGCAACTCACCTATACCTTGGACTTTGTAGGGATGATTTTTGGAGATACTGTTGCATCGTCTCCTGTATCTGGATGGAGCAAACACTCTAACAAGACGCACGCGTTTAAGAAAATAGGCGCGCTTGTCGGAAAGAGACGCAATTCAAGTGGTGTAGTCATCGATAAGTTTTTCCTTATTGGCGCGACTGCTAATTCGTATGGTCAGTCATTTCCGACAGAAGACCTGTATAAAGAGTCTCTTGCATTTGATTGCGATTACGTTCAGCGGTCGAGGAAGGCTTAAGATGCCTCCGGGAGAGATTCCAAATCCCTCTCTTGATGCTCGTGTCAGGGCTAAAGATGTAGAAAAAGTTAAGGAACAAATCGAGTTTCAAACGACTGCTGATAAGATTCTCGGACTGCTTGCCGATGAACCTATAGAAGTCGAACTGACAGAATCTGTATCAATGCAGTTCTATCCTCCCACGGATGAACAGTATATAGATATATTATCAATCCAAGGAGAGGGAGCACAAATTGCAGCACAGATAAAAACGATGGGGTTATCGTCTGATGCAAGCGATGAAGAGGCTGAACAACTCGTTCCTCAAGCGATGGGGCTAATTAATCACGCTCGTAATATGTTGATGTCAGTCAATGAAATCCTTGCAACTCTATCAGTCGATAAATCGTGGACGGCTGCGAAATTCAAGCAGTTACCTAAAAAATACAAATCTGTTATCCTCACGTCAATAGCAACGAATCAGACACAGGAGATTAAAAAGACAGAGAAATTTCGCAAGAAGCGCGTGGGGAATCGGAATGTCCCAGATGCTTCGATCTTGGAACCTAAAGCCTAACGAATTTTCAAAACTCTCAATTCGTGAACAGATATACATCAAAACCGCATGGAACGCGGAGAATACAACAAAAGAGGATAAATAATGGCAGATACATTAGCAGAGTTGTTTGTGGTTCTTGGGCTGAAAGATGAGATGAGCAAAGGATTATCAACTGCTCTGACTGCTGCATCTGCTCTTAACGTGGGATTATTCGCTCTTGCATCGGCAGCAGAGAAGCCAATTAACGCGTTTAACCAGTTAGAATCTGCTGCTGAAGTCACTGCTCTTCAGACCGGGCAGACAACGGAAACGATGCAAGGACTGATTGAAGGGTTGCATTCCGTAGATACAACGCTTCAGGAGAGTTCTGATTTGTTTATGGCGCTCGGTAAAGCGGGCGTTGATAGCGAAGCAGAACTAAAACTGTTAGGAGACCAGTTTGATACTCTTGGCGATGCTACAGGAAAAACAGGAGCGCAATTAGTAGATACTCTCATCCCTGCGATGAAATCTCTTGGTATAGAGGCCACCGACGTTGATTTTGACAGACTAACTGTCATGTTTATGGAAACCAATGTCAGCGCTGAAGAGTTTGGTAACACGATGAAACGCATCGGGCCAAAACTCCAGGATGCTGGCATAGGATTTGAAGAGGTTGAGGCTGCAATGGTTGGTATGGCAGAGCAAGGTATCGAGGGGCGGCTCGCCATATCAAAACTCAACGAGATTTTTGATGAGAATGCGGATGCTGCTAAAGCAGTCGAGGAAGCACAAAAAGAAGTTGAAGAGTCATCAAACGATTTGATTGACGCTCAAGAAAAACTTGCAGATGCTCAAGAAAAACTACTCGATTCTCAAGATTCTCTTGCAGATGGGTCAGACAAGATCAAAGATGCTCAAGATAAAGTCGCCGATGCATCTAACAACCTGGCAGAATCGCAATTAAAACTCGCGGAGGTTCAATCTGATTCTGAATCGTCGGCGCTTGACATCGCAAAAGCACAAAACGACGTTGAACAGGCACATAGAAAAGTTGAATCTGCAACTCGGGATGTTGAAGGAGCACAAAGAGATTATGCTGATGCTGGAAGAGGATTGTCAGATGCTCAAAATGAAGTTTTAAAGGCTCAAAATGAGTTGAATGATGCCGAAATTGCAGCAGAAACAGCCGTTAAGAATCTCACAGAAGCGCAAAAGTTGGGTGCTGATATAAACCACGACGGAAAATTATCAATTGATGAGTTAGAAAAAGCCATAGGAGTTGAGGCTGGGACTCTCGAAAAAGCAGAGGAAAAACTCGCATCATCAAAAGGTAAGATGCAGGAATATGCTGATGCACAAGCAAAGGCTCTCCCGGCAAGTGGTGAATTTAATGTGTTCCTTGAGAAGATGGGGCTTAAACTCGGCGAGGTTCTTCAGCCAATGGAAGGACTCATTAGTCCTATTATGGGTGTTACCGGGGCGCTCACATCGTTGGCAGGCCCTATATTGTCGCTTCAGGCGCTCGGTCCTGCATTAGAAGCCATTAGTGGAGGAAAATTGATTGCCGGACTTGGTGGGCTTGCGACATCTCTTATAGGAGTTGGAACTGCAGGGCTTGCTGCTCTAATCCCGTTATTGCCATATGTTTTGGCAATTGGAATAGCGCTTGGTGCGATATACATTCTTAACGAATTGGGCGTATTTACGTGGATATCAGAACAGCTTGGTGCATTGTGGGAAGGAATAAAAACATTTGATATTGGCGCTGCATTTCAAGGTATGATTGATTTTCTTAAGAATCTTCCAAATCTTATAATTGATGCGGTGACTGCTGGAGGAGACATACCATCAATGATTATGGGTATTATATTCCCTCCGTTGATTATACTTCGTATTCTTGATGCAGCATTCCCTCAAATCGGCGAATGGTTCTCTGGGTTAGGTCAAAAAGTAATTGATTTTATAACCGGTGGAACTCCAGAACCGTCAATGCTGGCAAATGCAATATTTCCGGCGGTTGAAGTATTGAGTGATATTGTATTAGAAGAGCAGAAAATATTTGCAGAATTTGAAGATCTTGGTAAAAAGGCATTAACATACATAGAGTTAGGAAAACCTATTCCTAAAGAGATCGCAGATGCACTCATTAATACACCAGAGGTATTATCAAAACTTGCAGAAAATGAGCAGGGAGCATTAATAAACCTTCAGCAACTTGGAGCAGAAGCACAAAAATACATAGATGAAGGAAAACCAGTCCCTAAAGATGTAGCAGATGCATTAATCGATGCCAAATCAGTAGTAACAGAATTAGGTATAAATCAGGAGAAGGCTTTAGAAACGTTTAAAATTCTTGGTGCAATTGCACAGAGATATACTGATGAGGGAAAACCTATTCCTAAAGAGATTGCAGATGCACTATTAAAATCTGAAGAGATTGTTGCGCAGATGGAGATTAATAAAAAGCCAATAGTAACGTCTTTAGAAACGCTTGGGGGGGAATGCACAAAATCGGTAGAAGATAACCCGGTTGATGCTCAAAAAGTTGCAGATTCGTTACTTCCATCAAACAGCATTTCAAACTTCTTACTTACCAAATATATTGAGATTGGAACTTGGTTTAATGGACTTGGAAAGAAAACAGAAAAAGAAGTAACTGACAATCCTGCGGATCCTGAAAAGATGGGCGACGCAATATTTCCATCTGGATCACTTGCACGATTTATCGAGGATCGTATCCCGGTTGTTATAGATGCAGTAAGACCTATAAAAACAGAAATGCAGCCTATACTCGATGATATAGGGTCAACGTGGGATAAACTAAAAGGTGTTATTGATGTTGTTACAAAGGCCATTACTGGATTTATAAAAGATCATATTACAAATGTAAAGGCAGATCTTCGCACGATTGTAGAGTTTTTAAAAGACCCTTATGAAGTTACATGGAGATGGATAAAAGATAAAGTTAAAGATGTAATCGATGCGGTAACAGGGTTTATAAAAACTCACAAAGATGATTTCATGGCTGCATTTCAGTTAATTGTAGATTTTTTCACAGATCCAATTGGAACCGCATGGGATTTGTTTAAAACTACTGCTGGAAACGTATTAAAATCAGTAAATGAGTTTATAGAAGATCATAAAAAGATATTTGACACTGCATTCCAGGCAATCGTAGATTTCTTTAAAGATCCTATAATGACAACATGGGATGATTGGAGCACTAAAGTTGATGATGTGTTTAAGGCAGTAAATGAGTTTATAGAAACCCATAAGGCATTTTTTGAGGAGAAGTTCCAAGCAATTGTGGACTTTTTTAATGATCCAATAATGACAACATGGACGTTGTTTAGTTCAACTGTTGGAAATGTTATTTCTGCAGTAACCGGGTTTATTCAGTCGCATTGGGATCAAATTGTTGGATATGTGACCTATTTTAGCGATGTATTTAATAATACACTGATGCCGTTATGGGGTGCATTACAGGATACAATTGTGAGGGTTGTTAATGCTGTAAGCCCATATATTGATAATCTATACAACAAACTAACGGCGATTTATAACTGGGCAGTTACTGTAATTTCAAAATTAAGAGAATTGCTCAATCTAAATCAAGGTGCTCAAGGTGCAGCATCGTCAGCATCGTCTATCCCTGCGTATGCGACAGGAACATCATATGTCCCTGAAACCGGTATAGCGATTCTACACAAAGGGGAAGCAGTTATACCGGCAAGTCAGAACACTGGAACCGGAGGAGTAGGAAGCGGGATGTCAGTTATTATCAACCAGTTGACTCTTCCAGGAGTAACGAATTACGAGGAGTTTAAAGCGAGACTTGAATTTGATGCAAGGTTAAGCGTATCACGGAGGGGCGCAATATGATTCCAACAGCAGCGTTTGAACTATTGGCAGATATATTCACTGGTGAGAGTTCAGACACCATCACCAAATTATCAATCGGGTATGGGACGCAATCGGAATCATTACTTGATACCGGGCTTGATGATGTGTATATCGATCACGGATTTGAGCAGGCAACGGTAACCGGAACGTATGCATCCGGTGTGTTAACATTTTCAAACACGTTTACAAATAACGACTCGCTCAATAGAGTTGTTCGTGAGGTTGGGTTGTTTACTGCTGCGGGAGTCCTCGTATATCGAAAGGTATTCGAAACTACCGATATGCAAAATTGGTGCGTTGTTCCTACTGGGAAAACAATTGTAATAACTGTGCATGTTGGATTTAGCGATGCTCCTACGTATTCTGATGGTGCAGATCATTATACCATTACATATCCGATTCATGTGTATGTGTCATGCATTGGAGATATTCCAATTTCATCATTTGCAACACCATCAAATGTGTGCTATAATGGAATCGAACTCCCAAATGCGGGAATAAATAGTTTTTCAGAGGCACTTGGCGCGAAGTCGTGGGATTTTACCTGTTATACCGAAGACTATACGAAGATTTTAAGCATCCTATCATTTGCTGGTCCATTAACAACGGGAAACAGTATAGTTGGAAAGCAATACGTGTTATCGTCGTATAGGTCTGGAATACTCGCATTAAAAAACATATCAACCCGTGCAATGGATACATATTTAAATTGTTATATCCAGGGGCCTATATCTCCAGAGCCGTTTGGTAATGGATGGTGGTTTGATGTCAAAATTGTCCAGTCTGCATATAATGAGGATGTGTCATCTGGAGACATTACTGCATCAGTAACATACCCCAATTTAATCGCGGGATTTGTTAAACGCGTTGCAGGACTTGCTGGTTCGCATGCGTGGACTGGGTTAAAAATGTATCAGGATGGTGCCGCGTGGGGGCCGTTCTCCGACGATGCAACAATAACAGGCACTGGTGGATCTAAAAGCCTCGCTATAACCGTATATGATGCATATTGGACAGAAGAGGATCCATATAGAACCCCGGATACATTTGAATTACGGGAAGGACACTCATCTGACATTCCCGATCCTACTCCACTCGCAATGTCATATGTGGAGCCCGAGCAGGTACCATGGTATAAAAATGACAATTTCGTTCTTACGTTTGCTTTAACCATATCAACATGACAGAAGTTTTTATCAATGGGTTATTAGTGGATATCGTTTCTGATATCTCCATCAGGCGATCCTGCTCATCGTTAGTGTCGTCTGCCTCGTTCTCTACTCCGCTCAATCTTCTATCCGCTGCTCAGGATCAATCGTCTGTTTTAATCCGGAGGGATGGAACGAGATTCCGTGGTAACATACAGTCGTATTCTCTACAATATCAGGGACGGGCGGTTTCAATATCTCTCCAATGCGCTGATGATTCGTTAAAACTGGCAACAAGCGGTAGGGTATCATTTGCATCAGGAACTATGGCAGGGGACGCAATAGAATCGCTACTTGACGGGACTGGAATAAGCCCTTCCGGCGTTGCTCTTCGGTCGACTGCCCTTCCTGAAGATTGCTATGTGTTTCCTGTCAATTCTAACCGGATAGAAGCAGTAAAAAAGATTGCTACTGATTGTGGCGCTGTATTTTATTTGCAGTTTACGGAGACGGGAACTATTGCTGTTTGTGATACATGGACTAACTTATTATCAACATCCGATTTTACAACTACAGTAAGCGTTTCAGATTCATCTCATCTGGTTATGTCATTTAGTTTGGATTCTGCTCCTGAAAATCCAACTGAAGACAAGGCGTCTATTGTTATGGCAGGCACTCCCGCGTATCTTTACAATCTGCTTAATTTAAGCGGGTTATATACTGATATGAAAATATCATACCCGGTATCAACATGGAGGATTAGCGAGGTAACGACAAAAATACAAGCATCTGGAGTGATTACTACTGCGACTCTTGTAAATTCAACACTTGATATATCCAGTTCTTCGACGACTGCGGGAACGCAAGATACAACTGAAGTGGTGAGAGAAGAGACGGTTTCTCTCGTTGATAAGTCGCTTGCACGAATTGCTACCGTTACGGATACCGATACCGGAACTGTGACAGTTGAATATTATAGCACTGAAGAAGAAGAAACCATTACCGACTGGGCGGCATAAATGGTAAATGTTGGAGATAAAACAATCGTTCTCCCATTGCAGGGAGGTGGGAAAGTTGCTATTCCCATAGTGACTCCAGGTATTGGAGACCCTTGCATAGTAATTCCACTACAGGGAGGAGGCAAGGCAGTTACGAAATTATGGACTCCGTCATCGGGAGAAAAAGTAATAGTCATGCCCCTGCAAGGTGGGGGGAAGGTTGTAGTTCCATTAACTCAAGAAGTAATATCAGATCTTGTTATACTTCATGCAGCAACAATAATACCCGATGGAGAATCGACTCTCCGGGTTCGTGCTCATCTTGAGAAGGTATCTGCCGGTGTTGGCCGGGCTGAAGTCGAGTTAGGGGTTAATGCCTATACTGCTACACCGTTAAGATCGATCGATGTAATCAGTCAGCAAGATATACCGGAAGGAGGTATTACTATTGAAACGGGCGATATTTCCATCCCCTATAGAAATACATCATGGGCAAGCATAGACGTTCAGAAAGGGGCATACGTCCGGATAACTTCAGTAGAACAGTCACTCGATGGAGGAGTAACATGGACATATGTTACGGATGGGGATTTCTCCGAAGGTGAGTTTAAAGATGATATGCAATATGGCTGGTTGAAAACAGAGTTTGGGTTCTCCGCTCAAATGGTAACTGGAGGATGTGAGACAATAGATGTTCCATAGTCCTCCACCACATTGGAGTTAACCAACTCCAATTTACTTATCGTAACGTAGACGCGTATACGTGTTAGACGTATATCCAATTTATTTCCCTGTATATAAACAGGCAATAAACAACTAACACATTAATATATCTCTTTATAAATCGAAATATACGTTATACTCTATATTTTGTCTACGTTATAGTATAAGAGATATGTTTTTATAGTTTGCCGACTAATATGTTAGTATGCAAAAAGAGACAGAAAGACACGTTATTGCAGAGTTTATAAAAAAGACGGGGTATGAGAACAAAGAAATTTATGCATCGTTTGTAAAAGTTGCTCAACTCGACAAGTGGAAATTTGAAATCTCCACGGGAATGATTTACATTTGGAATGGAGAACAATCCGTTCAAACGGAGCAGCGGATTACATGCAAGTTTTTACCCACGGCAATGTGGATTTATCAACATTGTAAGGATATTTGCGATGCGAGCAATAGTGGCGATATCGTAACGGATATCCCTTTTGATAGCGTATAGATTAAACCCGGCAATGATTCAAAATACAGATGAGCCAAAAAACGGAGATAAAGACAATGGAAGAACCAATAGAAAGAGTAAGAAAGAGCAAGGAATACAAACAGAGAAAAGAAGCAGGGATAGATGTTGAAGCGCTTCTCGCAGCAGCGATGGAAACGGACAGATATAAGAAATACAAGTCTCCTGCTACCCGCGAATCTATCCTGATGGCTGCTATTATCCCGATGAGAGAACCACCAAAGGGTGAAGATTTCGATGAGGAGCTGGTAGTATTCTCCTCGCATGACAGGTATGGAACCAAGGCGCCGACGAAATTTGTCGCTCTCCGAAAGAACAAGACGTTCTGTAACATCGTGGTATGGGATGCTGATATTATCAAGGCTCCCTGCAAACTGCGGCTTGTAGGTAAATCAACCGTTTCCGAATATGGTATGGATGTTCAGCCTGTTGAAGGCGGGATTTCTGCCGTTACTCCGATGACATTTGGAGAACTTCAGGCAATCCTGAACAAAGTCGCTATTACCGCTAAACAATGGGATACGCTTGAGTCGCTCGTTAATGGGGTAAAATCAGAGACGCGGGCGTTCCGTTCCACCATTGGAGGGGTAAGGGCCACGGACGTATGGGGAGCAAAAGACGCAGTAACCGGCAAATCGTCTCGGGTAGGTATGCTCCCGGTTCTATCGCGTGATGAGCGTGCTCCTGCCAGGCTTCACCCGTCAATGCAGGTTAAACTCGATTATACCGGAGGATTTGAGGTATATGCGAATTTGAATCAGCAGCATTTTGGCAGTCCGGTTTATCAAATTGAGGATTTTGAGGTTCTTTGCATTGATGCAATGGAGCAGTTCCTTGATGATAAGGATAAACAGATTGAGTTTGTCCGGTCTGGTATCATGGGCCGTGACGTATACCTCATCATGGATGTCTTTGGAAACAAGGCCGGGCGTGATGACAAGCGATATATCACGGGCTCATGCTCGTTTATCATGGAGGTTATCCCAGAGGCTGCGCAGAGCACTATACAGACAGAGGAAGAACCTCAACCATCCTCTTCATCCGATCATGTTGAAAATCCATTTGTAGAGGCTCTGGTGCAGGCGTGTATACCATTAGACCAAGATCCGAAATGGGTGCCTGTTGCTAAAGCACGGGAGATTGCATCAATTGGTGCAGACGTTTCTGATAATTTGGTTCAGGAAATGACAAAACGGGCATCGCAAGTCTGGAATGAGAGAAAGAAAGCGTAATAGGAGAGAAAAAGATGGAAGCACAAGCAAAAGAGATAAGGTGTCCATATAACGACTTTTCACTCTGCTATAAGAATGGGTGCCCGGCATATATTACAGGAGCATCGGAATGCTGGTGTAATTATGTGCTTATTAGCATTCCTCCAAAGGGATGTCGGTCCGCATGACCACCGAACTAACAACCACCGATGATAATCAGGAAGTGGTGAAAGCAGCATATCTCAAGGCGATTCGCGCAGACGGGGCATCAGAAAACGAAGTTTCTCATATGCTTTACCTTGCAGAGAAACACGATTTAGACCCATTGAGTAAAGAGATTTACTTACTGCCGTTTAAAAAGGACGGGAAAAAAGAGTTCTTACCGTATGTTTCATATGCCGGGTTGGTGAAATGTGCTCACAAATCTGGTTTTTTCGATGGTATTGAAGAGGAGCTGGTATTCTCTGACGATGGTAAAATCGTCGGGGCAAAAGCGCGGGTATGGACAAAAACGTCTAACCATCCGACGATTGCAATGGGACTGATGACAGAATACAACAAAGGATATTCTGTTTGGTCGTCTATGCCAGGGGCGATGCTGATGAAATGCGTAAAAGCGCGGGCTATACGTGACGCGTTTAACATTGAAGGGTTATACATCAAAGAGGAACTGATGGAACCTGCAATTCAGGAATCGGAACCGCTCAAGCAAGAGATAAAGACACGAAAAAGAATATCAGAACCAAAAGACGATGGTGAGGCGGCGTTTTAAAAATGGTAAAAGTGAAGTGGGTATGCACGGGATGCACAGGGAGTAAAGAATATAGATGCGAAGTTATCACGTATGGGGATAATCGTCTTGATATGGAATCTCCAAATGAGGAATTGTGGAGAGGATGTAAAGGGACTGCAAAATGGAAACGGGTTGAGAAGAAAAAGAAGAAGGAAAAATGAGTATAAATGGAGATCCTAATGGATGTGACTTTCTTGACGGATTTATAGAATATGCTCAACTTGTAGGAGATAATCAATGTGATTTGCGCGATTCAAATTCTCCTCATATAATTAGTAGTAACACTCAAAAAAGTAAATACACGATGGTCAAATCAAAATTGGTGAGAGAAACTGAAAAAGCAATATGCGTTGAGTATAACCGGAGAAATGAATGGTTCCCAAAAAGCCAAATTCAAAGTTTATCAATATCAGATGGGATTGCATCGTTTTACTGCCCGAATTGGTTGATAGACGCGAAAACAAACGAGGCCATAAATGCTAACCATTAACCGGTCCGGTTCTTATTTTTTTATCAATGGCGAATTACCTCTACATATCGTAGAGTCTTTACAAAGTGTCACATCGTATTACATTCAGAATTACGAAAAGACTGATATGTTTCAGCGTGGAGAATGGGACGGAAAACAGAGGTTGTTACGTCGTTCCAAAAACGGGAGTTATTATTTCCCGTTTGGGTTGATAGACAACGTGAGAGATGCGTTATCCATCTGGGGGATTATATATCAGGTGAAAGATGCGAATGGACAAACAACAGTCGATGAGATCGGAGATACTGATGAGTTACGCCCTTACCAGGTAAAGGCACTTAATCAGTTAATCGGCAATTGTTATAATAGTTCTGGTGTGTTGGCGCTTCCAACGGGTGCAGGTAAGAGTATTTGTGCTATGTATTGGGCTAAACTGTTAAACAAACCGTTTATTGTGCTGGTTCACCGGGTTGAACTTCTCCGGCAGTGGCGAGATGAGATTGAACGATATTTCGGGGTTAGTCCGTCTTTAATCGGAGCAGGAGAGGATAAAGAGGGGGATTCCCGGGCAACTATTGCCATGATTCAGACACTTTCAGCGAGGATAAAAAAGGATAAAGATTGGAATATGGAAACGGGGATGCTGATAGTCGATGAGTGCCATACGTGCCCGGCAAAGACGTTTTATGAGGTATCGATGCGTATAGACGCGCAATATCGGTTAGGGTTATCAGCAACTCCTACCAGGACTGATGGAGCAGAACTAAAGATTTTTGCTGCCTGCGGTAAAGTGGCTGCGGTTGTTAGCGTTGAGGATTTGGTGAGCGATGGGTATCTTGCTGCACCAGTGTTTAGGATGGAACAACTCCCACCGGTAAAAGTGCCTTACTCGGCATCCTGGGCGACGGTTTACAAGTCTGGAATAGTCCTGAATATGGACAGGAACATAAAGATAGCAGAAATAGCGGAGGGATATTTATCGAAAGGAAGGCAGGTTTATGTGCATGTTAATCAGATTGACCACGGAAAATGCTTAACCGGAATGATTAACGGGGCCGTATTCGTATCAGGGAGTAGTAAGAAGGATGAAAGAGAAGAGATTATCAATCGGTTTAAGACCGGGGAGATAAGATGTCTGGTTAGCACGCTTCTACGGGAGGGCGTATCCATAGACGGGATATCGTGTCTGATATATGCTTCTGGTGGAAAATCAGAAGTGGCATTGATCCAGACAATTGGACGCGCTTTGCGAGTTGATCCGGTATTCGGAGATGCGATTGTCATTGATTTTTTAGATAGAGGGCATCGGACACTTGAGAACCATGTGCAGGACAGGATCTCTGCATATCGTGAGAATTACGGAAGTTTGTTTCAATACTAATTTATAGTTTATTAACTAATATGTTAGTATACAAAGGTGAGAGAAATGGTATTAAACCGTGGAAAATTGATCTCGTGCTTAAAGGATGATGCGAAAACTCCATCCCAAATTGCAGAGTTGTTGAATATTAGCATCGATACTGTAAAGAATTACATTCAGTCGTATGTTGATATCGGATTTGTTGAGTTTAAACTTGGAAAATATAATATAACCGAATTAGGATTAACAATTATTGAATCAAATTCTAATAAAATGGTGAAAGTAAATATAGAAACGCATAAATTTTGTAGGGGATGCAATACGGTAAAGCCGATAGACGAATTTAGTATTGATAATGCTAAACCTGATGGAAGGTGTTCGAAGTGTAAATCATGCATATCAATCAATCGGCCGAAAAAAAACGCACGCTGACAATATACCAGAAGAATTCAAGCGAAAATATGGCTCTACTATTATTAATGGCGTAAATTTCCCAAATGGAGGATTTACAACCGTTGATTTTGTAAATGAAAACCCAGATATGTTTAAAACGGCTGCATCGTGGGATGCAAAAATTATAAGATGCAATTCTATTATAACAAATTTTATTAAAGGTGGAAGTGTTATAAAACTCGGAAGTCATCCAAGATCATCAGGGGGAATTTTAAATTATTATAGTGTTGCACCATTTAAAACCACCATATCCCGTCAGTTAGACGTGCTAAAGCCATATGAAAATACTGATATAAAAAAGATATTGGACGTATTAACGGAATCTGAAAATCCAGGAGACCCAGATACATTGTTTGATCATATAAGTATGATTGATGATAATTGTTATAATATAAACGAAAGTGTTAAAACTCTGATAGAATTGATAGATGCAGATAATGGGCACTTTAAGAGATGTTTTGCAGAGTTAATTGCGATTCAAAAGAAACAGTTGTTATTATTCGAGCAATTGTCGAAAAAACAACAAAGCGATTAATTTTTAATTCCCGCGTCTAATATGTTATAGGTGAGAAGATGGAAGAAAAGCGTATATGCCCGTTAATTAGCGGGGAAACGGTTAGAGAATGTAGAGAATCTGGTTGTATGGCATGGAGAGAGATTGACCATAACGATTGGGATTGTGCGCTGATTAGGCAGGGTAAGAGGTAAATGGCTCATCATTTTAAAGCCAAAGATGGAAGAACCCTCCCATCAGTCACTAAAGTGATTGGTGATATTCAGGGAGACGATTATCGGTATTGGTATTCATCTCTCCGCAAAAAGGGGTATGATCCTGACAAGGTATTGACAGATATGGGTAATATAGGCACAATCTGCCATTACCGGGTATTATCAAAACTGTCTCCATCTCCGATAGAAATGCCTGATATCCCGATTGCCGAGTATCCTGAAGGAGTGGACAGTTATGCAGAAATCTTTCAGATGCTTTGGGAACAAACAGGATTAACCGTAAAAAAAGCCACGGTTGAGAGGTTTGAAGTCGACGAGGAGCGCGGTTATTGTGGAACGAGAGATTTGGACGGTCAGTTGTATGGGGAGGTAAAAAATGAAAGAAACGGAGAGATAATACAGTTAAACGGGTCGCGTGTAATCGGAGACCTTAAAACGAGTAAAGAGGCAAAAGAGAAACATTTCTTACAGTTGGGAGCTTATTACCCGTTTGTTAATCCTGTTCCCAGTTATGGCGCTGTGATATGTTTGTGTCCGTATACGAGAGCAGATACTCCATATGGGAACAAAAATAAGAACCTGTTGCCTAAAGTTTACGTTTTAACAAGGGAGGAATTAATGCAGTATAGAGACAAGTTTTATGTTATGTTGAAGGAATGGTGGTCACGTCATGATCGAAAATAAATCTATACCGTTTGAAAATGATGCCCCGATAGAAATTACATGCCCAGATTGCGGTCACGTTTGGGAATCTAAAGCAAAAGGAAGAGTAATACTATGCGGCATGTGTGGAAAAAGGATAAAAAACCCAAATAATCCACATGCCGACAAAACGAAACAAAAAAAGTATACGATAGTTTGTAGTGTTTGTAAAAAGGAAATGGGAACAGATTCAACACGATATAGAATTACATGTTCAAATTGCGGCGCTTGGGTGATTAACGAGAACGCGAAATACAAACCAACGAGATAGGAAAAATAGAATGGATAATATGGTTATAGACACTTCTATCTCTAATGGTTTAAGTATTTCCATTCCAGAACAGTTAAGAACCGGTCAGTTTAGATTTATACGGTTAAAACGCGGAGGAAAAGAACCGGTTGATAAATGGAGTCAGACAGAGAACCAGTTTTGTTATGAAGATCCTGTTTTATTAGATTGGTTAAAAAATGGATGCAATTACGGAGTTGTTTGTGTTTCTGGTGATGTTTGCATTGTTGATGCAGACAATTACAGTCGTATTGAGCAATTGGGAGCAGTTGACGATTTTGCGGATACTTTTACGGTCAGGACTGGCAGTTCTGATGGCGAGCATTACCATTATTATACTAAATGTTCAGGGATAGGGTCAAAAAAGATACCGTTCTACGATTTAGTAGACGATTCAGAACATTTAGGCGAGGTTTATCCTGCTGGGGCATCTGCATATTGCGTGGGTCCTGGATGTCTGCATCCATCAGGGCAACGTTATGTAATCGTTAATGATGCTCCGATTAAGAGGGTTAGTGCTGAAGAGTTAGACAAGTCTTTTTTCAGCAAGGTAAAATCTGCACGCATTACCCATCAAAGAATTGACCAATTGATGCAGAAGATACCACCACGTGCAAAATTACAGAAAAACTTACTAACTGAACAACTGGGTCTAAAGATTGCCGATTTTGCTATGCCTGTTGGTAACGTGGTTAAACGCGGAGACGAATACCAGGGTTCTCATCCGGTACACGGGAGCACAACCGGGCAGAACTTTGCTATCAATCTTAAGAAGAACCTCTGGTATTGTTTCAGGGATAACAGCGGAGGAGACCCATTAACGTTTTTAGCCGTGAAACATGGCCTGATTCGGTGTGATGATGCCGGCAAAGTCGATATTGTAGGAGATTTGTTTCTTCGCATTAAATCTATTTTATATACAGAATATGGATATGAAGAGAAGATTAGAAAACTTGATGCGGAATACAAAGGAATTGAGGAGATAACCAAACAGGAACTTATTGAGACTAACCAGAATCAGGGGTTCAAATACGAGCCTATTCTTCCCGATGACCATTTTCTGACGCGCTATGCAGATATCATTTGCGAGATGACTGATTCTTACCGGGATTATCAATACGCTGCTGGCATTATGCTTCTATCCATGATGATCCAAAGGAAAGCCTTTCTTTTTCCGACTCATGGAAAGATTTACCCTAACGTGTGGAGTTTTCTCCTTGGTGCGTCTTCATACTCAAAAAAGACCACTTCTATCCGATTCGCACGCCATTTCTGTAACGACATTTGCCCGTATAACTCAATCGGTAACGATTTGAGTCCTGAACGGTTTGCGCAGGATGTATCAGAAAACAAAAACTGCTGGCAGTTCATCGATGAGGTAAGTTCTCTTCTCTCGGCAATGAAAAAGAAGAGTTATATGAGCAGTTATCGTGAAATGCTCTGCGCTTTTTACGACGATGAACCCTACAAGATGGGAAGGAGTAAGCGGGGGAGGCCAAGAAAGGACGGGCAGCAACCTGAACAGAATGAGTGGATTATCAAGGACACGTATATCAACTTGTTTTTTGCCACGACGCCTGATAGTTTTGGAGAAACCACGGTTCAGAATGATATGACATCTGGTATGTTTTATCGGTTTCTGTTCTTTTACCCGCGATACGATAAGACAATCATGCCGACGACGATGAGAACAAGAGAACAGGAACTGGCATTAAAGGGGTTACACGACAGACTGTTAAAGATTTGGACGTATTTTGATTCTAACCCGATTGCAATGTTAGAATTTAAATACACAGAAGAGGCGCTCAAATATCTCAACGATTGGGAGACGAGGAATACAGACGATAACCACAAAAAAGGAAACAAGATGCGTGAAAGCGCGTTTAGCCGAATGTCGATTAATGCGCAGAAATTGGGGATGATATTTGAGATTGGAACAGAGAAGTTTTTCAATTATATTTTCCTCAAGAACTTTACAATGGCAGAGGGAGAAGAGTATGAGATTGGACTTGATACGTTAAAAGAGACTCTCCGGCAGGTAGACACGTATTTCATGCCTGTTTTTGAGGAGATTGCAACAAAGATATGCCAGAGTGAAAGTCAAACCATTCAGGAGAAGATCTTAAAGCATTTAGAGGATAATGGCGGTAAACTCCCGGTAAGGTCATTGAGGCAGAAGATACGGGTTAATCGCCGGTCGGATTGGGATGAGGCGATTCATATGCTGACTGCTGAAGCGCCCGATGGAACGGGAGAAGTTCGACTCGCTTACGTTACAAGCGAAACAACGAAAAAGAAGACGCAATATGCGATACTAACAAATGGAGGAGACGAAGAATGAGAAAAGATCAAGTTAAAGAAGAGATTGAACCATTAGACGCATGTATAACGTGCGGATTGTTTGGAGAAGATGTAAGGGGCAACTACTGCAAAGGAGATTGTTCTCCGGTTGGAGGGGTTGTGTATCTTGGCGGGCCGAAATTTATCAAGTTTATGTATCGTGTTATTGAAGATGTTGATGTAAACACGCAGAAACCCGATTGGTGCCCTGCAAATAAGGGGAACACGGAATGAGAACAGAAGAAGAGATAAGAAAAAGATTGAGTATTAGAGAGGGGTTTGATGATAATTCATCTGTTATATACGCGCTAATACAGGAGTTAAAATGGGTGCTGGGGGAAGATTAGAATGAGACAAATAGCAGAGGATGTATTGAGAGCCAGATATTATCAACCTGGGGAAAGGGGATGGTATGATATAGCGGGGAGAGTGTCGGCATTTATAGCAAAAGATACCGAATCCGCGACTGCATATTTCGAGGCCATGAACAGTCTCGAACTCATCCCTAACTCACCTGCTCTGATGAATGCGGGAACGGAAAAGGGAGGATCTCTTTCTGCCTGTTATGCGGTTCCCGTTTATGACAGCATTGAGGATATTTTTGATGCTGTTAAAGCGTGCGCACTTATCCATAAACAAGGAGGAGGAACGGGATTATCATTGTCGCGGCTTCGCCCGAAAGGATCAGATGTAAAAGGAACCGGAAAAATATCTTCAGGCCCCGTCAGTTTTATGCATGTGTTCAATGCTGCCACGGAGACGATAAAGCAAGGCGGGAAGCGCAGAGGGGCTAACCTCGGATCGCTTGATGTGCATCATCCGGATATTAAAGAGTTCATTACATGCAAATCAAAAGAAGGGGAACTCTCCAATTTTAACATCAGCGTCATTGTTGATGATGAATTTATGAAGAACCCGGATCCTGAAGTATGGGATTTGATTGTTGAAGGAAACTGGAAGAACGGAGAACCCGGAATACTGTTCAAAGATGCCAGGGAACGGGATAACAAACGGCCTGATTTGGGGGAATTATCGGAAACAAATCCATGCGGAGAAACAGCCTTATTCCCGTGGGAATCGTGCAACCTTGCGTCTATCAACCTGATGAAATGCGTTATTAATGACAAGTTCGATTATGAGAAGTTTTATTCCCTCGTCAGATTAGGCGTTCAATTTCTCAACGATATGTTAGACAAGAATAGATATCCGCTTCCACAAATCGAAGAGGCAACGAAGAAGACCCGGAAGATAGGATTGGGAGTTATGGGATTCGCTGACGTTCTAATTGCTCTTGGCATGAGATATGGAGACGACGAAAGCCTACAGTTCGCGAACGATTTGTTCGGTAATATGCGACAAGTGGCAGAACATGAATCGGCGTTAATCGGCGGGAATAACGCGGCATTACTTTCTATAGCTCCGACGGGATCAATATCCCTATTTGCCGGGGTTAGTTCTGGGATTGAACCTAATTTCGGGTATGTTTATGATAGAACGACTCATGCAAGCGGTGAAAAAGTAAAATACCGCGAAATTCATCCGATGTTTGAAGCAGAACTAAATAAAGACGCGGAAGAATGGATGATGCAATATGGGACTCTGAACGGATGCGGTTCTGTATCTGATTTGATGAAGGATCTCTTTGTAACCGCAAAAGACATCAAACCTCGTGACCACGTCAGAATGCAGGCAGTTATTCAGAAACATGTAGATCAAGCATTGAGTAAAACCCTGAATTGCCCGACTGAAACCACCAAAGAAGAGATATCTAACCTGATACAGTTCGCATGGCGTGAAGGATGCAAAGGGCTGACAATCTATAGGGAAGGAAGCCGGTCAGATGTTGTCCTTGAAACTAACGCGGCAAAACCGAAAGAAGAGGTAAAGGAGAAAGAGAAAGAACCCATCGAAATACCAAGCGAAATAGACCTTAAATCTATCCGGATGAATAGCGCTTGTGGAGTGCTTTGGGTAAAAACCGGGTTCTTACATGGAAGCGCCACCCCTGTTGAGGTATGGATAGACGCTGAAAAAGGCGGGTGCCGGGCAAATCTTGAATTTATCGCCCGTCTAATCTCTAAACTGTTACAGGAAGGTGTATCTCATGAAGTTGCTTGTAAACAGGGGGATAAAGTGTTCTGTCCTGCTTGCGTAAATAATGCAAAAGGTGAGGCAGAAGGATATTCCTGCGCTAACCTGATAAGTAAAGGTATAAAGGAAGGAATAAAGAGACGGGAAGAGGATTTGAAGAACGCTGATATTGATTATGCAAAAGGCATAATAAAGGTGTGGAACGATGAAGCAAAGAAAGAATTGAATGATAATATGTGCCCCGATTGCGGTGCCCAATTGATACACATCGAAGGATGCAAGTCCTGCCAATGTGGCTACAGCCGTTGTAAGTAACTATTATCTCCTTTTTTACAACAGTTAAAACTAACCAGTTTTAATTTTAAGAAAAGAGCGGAACCGTGCTTATTCACCGCAAAATGATCAGCACGGACCCTATTATACATCAATATGTTGTATTCACCAGATAATAAAGATATCGGTATAACTACTATTTGGGAATATTATTATCTCCTTTTAACCTCTATTTTTATGCATGTCAGGATACGATGACGAAACTCCGTATGATCGGGAGTCTAAACGGCTTGAAGAGGATCTCGCAACTGCACAACCAAGTGCGTTCAACCGGTTTAAGGTAAATGTAAGCAATCTGGTCTATAAATGCACGTTTGGCAAGGTAGGAACTCCGAAAACTCCATGCTGCCCGTATAGCAAGCAGTGAGGGAATAAATGAAACTATTAACGCTTCTATTTTGTTTGTTTTTGATAATCTCTGTAAATGCGAGTCATTCCACGCTAACCACTAATATCAGTGGTTCAACTGGAGGCGCGCTAATTGCACATTCGAGCCACGATACCGAGTCAAGTGGTGCATCGTTAGGGTTTATCACTGGGAATGAGAACTGGCAGCAGACCACGGCAGGATCTCACATTGTAACGCTTGGAGATGCTCAATATCGTGAAACAACCAAGATAAACAACCAGTATAGGAACACATACGATATAAACAACGAGTTGCTGTATAACGGAGGAGCGGCAGTAGGGAACCAGTATACAATGACTGACGTTAAAGCCTACATTCCAGAATTAGAATGCACTGCTGGGAGTATGCCGACTGCTGACAGTTACGCCGGGCCGAATGGAACGCAGATATCAGACGGTCAGAACCCAAGCCATCAGTCAGTAGGCGTTCAGTATTCCGGGACTATGGCAGGAGGTGGACGGTATAAGACGGGTGGAGTAGTTGATGATTCTAACCTAACCACGATGTTACGCGCAGAAGGAGCGTATGGCGGGGTGAGCGCTGACTATTATGATGTTGTAGAGGCAGGGTTTAACAACTCGGCTCCGGAGATGAACTTCCGCAAATCAGATTACGGCCATTACTCGGCGTATTCTCTCAACGAATCAGGGTATTATTTACCGTTTGATTTAGAACATAAGGATTATTCTAACCCGTTTGAAACTACTACAAACGTATCGTTTGGTAACGCGACAAACAAAACGGTAAACCAAACTGAATGATAATCCTTATCTTTTTTGACTTCTAATATGGTATTGCGATGATTGATGCATCAATTATAGAGCCGTTTATTGCGGCTGCTGGAGTTGGATTGTCGTATTCGTGGTATAACTACCGCGCTAACATACTCGATCCAACTAAAGAAACGCCTGAAAAGTTCGAATGGACAAAAGCAGCGTCTACAACCGTTTTGGCTGTAATTATCTGCGTGGTGTTTCAAGCGCTTGGAGCAACGCTGGATATTGCAGGGGTAGAAACGTATATCGGCGTATTTGCTGGATTATCAACAGGAACGATTGAACCCGGTATAAAAGCCGTGATTCGATATCTTCAAGACATGAGGTAAGAAAAATGAAAAACTTTGAAGTTTTAGGTATTGCACTGAAAAACAGAGACATAGTAGAGAAAGGGCCAAAACCGAAACTTGAAACGACCACGGCAGAACTTGCAGGACAAACGAATGGAAAACTGTTTGTTGCCATTAAGGATAACAATCCTAATATCCCCAATGCCCTGGCACTCAAAGTAAATGGATTTGGGTTTGCCATTCGGGAGAACGAATCCTGGATGCAGACAAACACCGCACAACCTGACAAAAAGGGGGTATCTACTCTTGCGTTTGATTTCCCGATGCGACTGGTAGACGGAGTCAAAAAACCAGCAACGTATAAAATCCAGTTTATCAAGGGATACATCGAAAACGAGCAGTTTGTAGAGGATGGAACGTTTAACGAGTATACTCTGACTATTACACAGGATGAGCTTCCTACTCCGGTTTATGACCCTATAACAGACAGGGACTGAACTAACTATTTTTTATATTCTGACGTATAATATGTTATAGTAAGTAGGTGAGAGAAGAATGGTAAAAGCGAGATTTAGTAATAAGATGCTGAACGACCTTGCAGAATCATATAGGTCACGAATAAAGAGAGAACGCGATTCCGAAGAGTGTCATTTTAAGAGTGAGAAATCTTTACTGCGAGATGTGAAACAGGCAGAAATGATAGAATCGATGAGATCTGCTATAATTGCATCAGGGGCTGAATATGTGTCAGTTACATCGTGCTCATCGTATACGAGTGAAATCAGGCTCTCGATTATCATCAAACACGAGAATCTATCAGAAAAAATGTCTGATGTTGTAGATATTGATAACAAGCGCCGGGAATCATGCAAGAAACACAAACAGATGCTTCAAGATCTCGATGATTGGGTTATCAAATGTATTGAGTCACAGGAGATTACTCCGTTTACGAATGTTCCTGATATAGAACACTCATCTATTGAGTGCTTCTAATTTTTTTGGGGTGAGATAGGATGGACATAAACCCACTTAAGCGGATTTACGAGAACAACCAGCGGATCGAAAAACTGAAAGATGAGATCAAAGAAATCGAAGCAGAGTCTCAAAAGTGCCTCGACTATGCAATGGTCAAGAAGATTGTCAATGTCGATAACTTTGTTCTACGGACGTCCGTATCAAAACGTAGAGAGCCTATCTCAAGTAAGGTGGTAGAATCTCTCGGCTCTGAAAAGGCTCTGGAGATTGCAAGTTTCAAAGTTGGGGCACTTCAGAAGATCATGGGGGAAGACGACGTTGATAAACTCTGCAAAGTGAAAGAAACTGTCACAAGGTTTGTGGAGATGGTTAATGAGTAACTTTCATACTGGTTCTCGATTTGTAGTTGTGGCTCATCCTGAAGGGAAGATGAGCAAAGAAGATATTATCCGGACGTATACCGGAGTTATTGCCCAGATGGATCATAACCAGCAATACCGGGTAGATGAGGATATAAAAAAACTGAATGAGCTTGGAGACGGAACGTATTTCCTCTGTATCCGGCAGAGAACCGGGGCTCAATCCGAATATGCGTCGGTTGTCCTGTCAGAATACGGGATACGCGGGCGTTCTGATATTGCGTGGCAGTCAGACTTTATCATCTGGGATCAGAATGTTGCCAAGGCAACGGCAGATTTTATCGTTGCTGGTGGGTTTATGGGCGAGAAAAAAGAGGTTACTTAATGTCTACAGCCTTGATTGTCTTTCGCCCGGCATGTTTGGCCATTTTATCGGCTTTGATAGCCTCGTTCTGGATAAACTCACCTGCAAGTTGGACGAATTTCTCAACTGCGTCTGCACCGATTGAAGAACCGGTAGCATCAAATGCAATACGTTTTACTGCTGCTTTTGGTAAAAACTCTGGTGCCATAGTATAGAATTTGAATCGGAGAGTATTTAAGAGTTATGATGTTAAACGATAGACAAATCAAACACGAATGCGAAAATGGAATCGTAGAGCCATACACCCCTGCAAACGTAGGGCCGTGTTCTTTGGATTTAACGCTTGGTAAGAACATTGCATATTATCAAGGTAACACGGCAATAGACCCAGCAATTCACAGCACGTATAACCTCAAAAACGAGAACATGCCTAAAACCGGGTATGTTCTTCAGCCTGGGGAATTCATTCTCGCTGAAACTGTTGAAAAGGTTACACTTCCCCGATACTTGGCGGGTAAAGTAGATGGGCGCTCGTCAATTGGGAGGTTAGGAATAGCGGTTCATATTACAGCCGGGTTCATCGATGCTGGATTTTCAGGGACAATTACACTTGAGATTCATAACGTAAACAGTCGCCCGGTAATATTGAGGCCTGGTATGATTATTGCGCAGATGTGTTTCTTCGAGATAGAACCATGTGAGCGGGATTATCAAGAAAAAGGAGGACGATACCAGAATGAAAGAGGAGCGACAGGGAGCCGGTATTACCAGGTGGTGAAGTAGAGATGAAGAAAATGGAGGCTGGGAATGACTGACCAGCCGGAACGAATAGTATTTAACATCGACAATTTCAAAAATTGTCCTATTTGCGGAACGAAAATAGATGCATCTATTAAAGGGGGATTGTATAAATCTGGATGGGTTTCTACCAGTGACTCCGCAGAAATACAATTATTTTGTCCCAAATGCGGAATAAAAAGTATCCCATTTGACTTTACACAGGAAGGAATAAAATCAGCAATCACCGCATGGAACAGCCGGGTTGAACCTATCGGAAATTCCGAAGAGTTGCCCGAATGGATGAGGAAAGCGATTGAGACGGAAATAGAAATACAACTTTCTGAATGCGGGTTGAAAGCGGAGGCTTTGTATTGGGTTCTCTCCCTGAAGAAACCGGAGGAAGAATGATATTTTTCCGTCCCTCTACCTGCACAACCGGGTTTTATGTAATATCATACCCTGGTCATTTGCCACTGTGCATAAGTAAAAATGACGTTGAGTCATTAAAAGAGCAAATAGAAACTATTCTGTCAGAACCAGAGGAAAATTATAAGTAGTATAGCGACTAATATGTTATCATGCAAGTAGAGTGTAGAGACAGATTTGGAAAGACACTGACTATTGATACTGATTATATCGTTGGAAATGGTGTATGGGTAGGAAACGACTATTATCATCTTTCAAAGTTGTTTTATGAGAATGGAACATCATTAATAGACTTGGCAGGGGAGTTATAATCATGAACCTCCCTAACCTCACTCAAATTATTGAATCCGTTGTTATCTTCATCGCCGCCGGTTCGTTCATCATCTCATACAACAACCTCCATGAATCAGCGCTTCAAATGGGGATACCTGGTTTATTTGCTATTATTTTTCCACTTACCATAGATGCGTTCTTGATTATTTGCACTCTTTATGTCCTATACGCAGGTAGAATGTCAAAATCAACATGGGAAGGCTGGCTATTTCTGATACTCTATACTATCGCTTCAATCGCTTTTAATGTGCATATGGCACCTGATGACTGGTGGAGCCGGGCGGGATTTGCGATGTGCCCAATTGGACTGTGTATTGCTCTGCATTTCTTGATGAGGATCTTGGAGATAGAGATGGGGAATGTAAAGATAGAAGTGAAAAAAGAGGTTAAAGATGAAGTAATAGTAAAAGAAGAGATAAAAGAACCAGAAATTCCACAAGAACTCACATCAAACCAGCAGAAAGTCAGGGACGTGATCATGGAAGAACCAGGAATCAGCATGGCTGAAGCATGTAGGAGGACAGGATTATCATTCAAGACGGTAAAGGCGCACTATAACAAACTTGTAGAAATGGGGATGATATGAATCTAAAACTCCCCAAATGTATGTATGAGAAAACGTTGAGAGGAATACCAGTATGCCAGGAACTACGAATGGGACGGAAATGCGCTTATCCGTCGCATCAGTGCGAAGTGAAAAAAGAGAGATGAGAGAACATGAAACCAAACAGGAACAAACAGACAGAAGCCGTAAGATTATCAATCCCAGTAGTGGATTTGGTGAGAGTAATGGCGAATAAGAACAAAATATCGTTTAGACAACAGATGAGCGATATCGTTGCTGAATGGGGACTGATGAAAGGGATGGTTAAGAGATGATTCCCAACTGGAAACTGGCGTATATGGTTGCAACTGCAATGCATATGAGTAAAATGCCAATATGGACAGATTCTCATTATAGATATCGGGTAATGTATGTTGAATTGAGAATTGCAATGTCACGGATTAGATTGTATTTTAAATACATTTTTAGCGATTTGGTGAAGAGATGAGTGAAGAATTGAAACCGTGTAAGCATCTGATATTTAACAAGGATATGTTTCCTAATTTGGAATTGGTTAATTTAATTCTACCAGAGCCATATCGCCCAATACTCGCATGGAAAAGACAAGAACGTGGTGCAGATGGGTCATATTATTGTCAGTTCTGTGATAAAGGAAACAGGAGAATTTCACAGGCTGTAAACTGCTATGGAGAACGGGATTGCTATGAGGTTGATGAATGAGTGAAGAAGATAGATCAAAGCGGCCATGTTTTGGTGGTGGATGGACCCCTGAACAATCACATAAAGACAATTGCGTGTTCTTCTGGTATGATTGTTCAGGACAAGAATATTCAGATGGCAATAGATGCCAAGCGGGTATGAGAGGAGATGGAGATTGGAAAAGTGATTGGGAAGATGAAGATAGTAAGCGCCAGTTCGATTGCCCATTTCATATAACTGTAATGGAACTAAAAAAGCGTATCGTTGAGGGAGTATTTGAATGAGCGATTATCAACAGTTCCTTGAATCGAAGCGTAAAACACACGAAGATTCCGGGTTTGAAGCAGTAGAAGAACTGATACCGAAAGAATGTTTCTCCTTCCAATCAGACATTATCCGATGGTGCTGCAAGAAAGGGAAGAGTGCTATATTCGCAGGGACGGGATTAGGGAAGACTCTGATGAGCCTTTCGTGGGCTTTACAGGTAACGGATCATACCGGTGGAGACGTTCTCATCCTGGCACCGTTGGCAGTTGCTCAACAAACAGTTAGGGAAGGTTCAAAGTTCGGGATAGAAGTAAACTATTGCAGGAGTCAATCAGGGGTAAAGCCGGGAATCAACATCACGAATTATGAGATGCTGGATCATTTTGATAATAAGCACTTTGTAGGTGTTGTACTCGATGAAAGTTCAATTTTGAAGGCATTTAATGGAAAACTGCGCACGGTAATCATAGATTCATTCTGTCAGACTCCTTACCGGTTAGCATGCACCGCGACTCCTGCCCCAAATGACCATATGGAACTTGGGAACCATTGCCAGTTTTTAGGAGTTATGAACCAATCTGAAATGCTCGCCACGTATTTCGTCCATGATGGAGGGGATACGGCAAAATGGAGGGTTAAGGGCCACGCAGTAGAAGCGTTTTGGCAATGGGTGGCAGGATGGGCTGTAATGTTACAGAACCCGCGAGATTTAGGGTATGATGGGGATATGTTTGATTTACCTCCTCTAAACATCGTTCAGCATACAGTTACTCCAAAGAGCAGCCGGTTTCAAGGGAGGGGAGTAGCAAAGACACTCAACGATCGGAGAGATGCGAGACGGGAAAGTATGGAAGACCGTATCCAGAAATGCGCTGATTTGGTGAATGACAATCCTGATGATCATTGGGTTATTTGGTGTGGACTTAATAAAGAGTCTGAAGAATTGACGCGACGAATAGAGGGGGCCACGGAGGTAACAGGAAGCGATAAACCAGAGATAAAAGAGAGGAGAATCCTTGGGTTCAGTGACGGGAGCATTAAGATTCTGGTCAGCAAATCTGAAATATGCGGATTTGGAATCAACATGCAGGTATGTCATAATATGGCATTTGTAGGGATATCAGATTCATTCGAGCAGTATTATCAAGCCGTGCGCCGGTGCTGGAGGTTCGGACAGACTGAACAGGTAAACGTCCATGTAATCACAAGTGAGGCTGAAGGTGCAGTCGTTAAAAACATCAAGGATAAGGAAAAGGCGTTTGATGCCATGTTAAGCGGTATGATTGCGGCAACGTCCGATCTGTGTTCAGAGAACATCAGATCGACAGTTAGACAGTCAGACGAGTATAACCCACAAGAGAAGATGGTTGTTCCATCGTGGATCTAATTTTTATAGTAATGAGTATAATATGTTATGCTAACAGGTGATAAGAATGAACAAAGAAATAACAGTTGATGGAGTAGAATACACTCTTGGAAATGCCATTATTAAATCTACTCATTTAGGGTTTGAAGATCACGGTATTATGACGTTTTGGTTAAACCTTGAGTATAGTTCATGCACCGGCCAACGAGCGGGAGGGTATTCGATTGATGGGTCAAAAGGCATGGATCTGATAACAAAAATCCTAACGATTGTAGGGGTTAAATCGTGGGAAGAATTGCCGGGTAAATATATTCGGGTATACTCTACTCACATCGGAGTTGGTGCTATTTTCAATATACTTGAGGATAGAGGAGTTTGGTTTAAGAAGCATTTTGAGGAAGCAGAATGACCGAAGAAGCGAAAGTTAAGAAACAAGCATTTGGTGAGAATTTTGCTCTCTACAATGTTGATAACATAGATGGAATAAAAGGTATACCAGATGATTCGGTGCATTTCTGCATCTATTCGCCTCCATTTAGCTCGATGTATTGCTATAATAATTCTCCGCGCGATTTAGGAAATTCTAACAACGATGAAGAGTTTTATACACATTTCATATTCTTGGTTAAAGAATTGTATCGTGTGATGATGCCGGGAAGAGATATGAGTGTTCATTGTATGGACCTTCCAAAGTCTAAAGAAAGGGATGGGATAATCGGATTGAAAGACTTCTCTGGGATGCTTATACGCATAATGGAAGATGCAGGATTTGTATACCATGCAAAAGTATGCATATGGAAGAATCCGGTTACGGCCATGCAAAGGACTAAAGCGATGGGGCTTCTTTGGAAGCAATTAAAGAAGGATTCTTCTTATTCCCGTCAAGGTATACCCGATTATATCATAACATTCCGCAAGCCGGGATTAAATCCAGAGCCGATAACGCATAAACCAGAGGATTACCCTGTGGATAAGTGGCAACAAATAGCATCACCTGTATGGATGGACATTAATCAGAGCAATACATTGCAGCGCGAATCTGCAAGGGAAGAGACTGACGAGCGCCATATAGCACCCTTGCAACTAGAAGTTATCGAAAGATGCATAGAACTCTGGTCTAATCCTGGGGATATCGTGTTAGATCCATTTGTCGGTATTGGGTCATCGGTGTATCAGGCTCTCTTGATGGGTAGGAGAGGTATAGGGTTTGAACTGAAAGACTCGTATTATCAACAGGCGGTATTGAACTGCAAACGGGCGGAATCAGACGCAAAGGCTCCTCAAGTAGGGCTTGACGCATGGATTGGAGAGAAAAAGGCACAGACTAAATTAGAGGTATGAATGGATGGTAGTAAGGCATCAGTGTAAATGGTGTAGTTCTCTTGATACGTCATTATTCACTCATTCGGTTGGTATGGGGTGTTCAGATATTATCAATACTGGGTTATTTTCTGCACCAATAACC
>JAQTYS010000334.1 GCA_028688175.1 Methanothrix sp.
CTGCAATCCTCTTATGGGAACTTGATAATCCACCATCTAAGGAGGGTTCAAAATCGAGAACAATGGGCGATATGATTGATCGAGTAAAAATGCAGGCCGCTGGAGAAACATTTGAATATATTATGACCTATTTTAATCTACCTGTGCCTGACGGAGGATTGCTCTATATACTGAAAAGCTTAGGATTAAAAATGTGAATATTAGGATAATATGAATAATAAAAATTTAGGAGAAACTTGGAAAGTACAGAAGAGTTTCTAGAAATATATGTTATGGCTTTAATAGCAGAGAGCGTGCGGTCAATGGTTGGATCTTATTTAGAAATCGTGGGTAAGGTTGAGAACAAAGAGGCTGTGGTCATGACGGCTCAGGAGGTCGCGGATCTGGTGCAGGCAGGTGATCCGTCCAGGCTGTGCGAGGTTGACGTGGTCACCACCGCCACCCGAGCAATAATGAGCGGCACCTACGCCGTTCTCTCTTTTCCTGTGGCTGAGGCGGCATCGTTTCTTCGAGCCAGGAGGGCCTGGATCAACGGTATAGCCGTACAGGTCGGCCCCTGTCCCAATGAGAACCTGGGCATACTGGATTTAATAGTCCTGGGAACCGCCCACAGTCGCAGCCGACAAAATTACGGTGGAGGCCATCTCTTTCGAGATCTTGTGGAGAGAAAGAAGGTTCAGGTCGAGGTGGAGACCGATGATGGACGCAGCCTGCAGGCGGACGTGGGATTGGATGAGATGCCCCATGCCAGGCTCTTTGGATCGCGCCATGCTTTTAAGAACTACTCGGCTTTTGTCAATGCGGGAGTAGAGCCGATCAACACCATATTTCACTCGCGCGGCTTTGCCCCCCACTGCAAGGAGTCGACATTCTCCGGCTGTGGGGAGATTAACCCCATAAAAAACGATCCTCTTCTGGAGAGCATTGGCATGGGAACGCGCATCCTCATGAACGGCGCAGAGGGCTACGTCCTCGGCACTGGCACGCGCAGCAGCAAAGAGCGGCCCAATCTGTCCGGCTTTGCCGATATGTGCCAGATGGATGCGGAGCAGATGGGCGGCTTTGTCACCTCAGCCGGGCCGGAGTGCATCTGCTCCTGGGCTGTGCCCATACCTGTTATCAGCAAGACGATTCTGGCAGAGATCGCCCGGCTCGACCGGGGCATTCCTATGCCCGTAAACGATGTCAAGAGCAGGACGGTCATCGGCCAGGCTGATTATGGCGATGTCTGGACTAACGTGGACCTGGAGGTGGAGTTTGCTGCCGAAAAATGCTCGGGCTGCTCCCCTTGCCGGGCAGCGGAAGCCTGCCCCATGCGGGCTGTGATGAACGAAGCGGGCCATGTTCACCGCAGCGATGTGCTGTGTTTTAACTGCGGCCTGTGTGCCACTGTATGCCCGTCAGGGGTCTTTTCTTGCCGCCTGGGTGCCATTCGGCTGCGGACTGCCACAGGCATTGCCCGGACCGTGCCGGTGGTGCTGCGCCAATCGGACCGGCTGAGGGCCGTTTTGCTGGCAGAGGAGCTGAAGAGCAGGATTATTAACGGCTCTTTCCGGATGGCAGAGCCGGTCGAGCGCATCTCATGAATCGATCGATAATCTCCTCTGGTGATAGACTGATAATGGGCACCATGGCATTGCCAGCCTCTACCCTTACTATTACTACTCCATGGCTCAGAAGTGCTTCGGGCAAATCCTCCGCCCTTTCGACTGCTCGGACATTCTTGACTCCGGCTGCTTTCGCCAGGGCAAAAAGATCGGTGCCCAAATGGGTGCATGTAGGCTGCGATCCGGTGGAGCCGTAGCAGCAGTTATCCAGGATCACCAGCTGATAATTCCCGGGCCCATGATGGGCAATGGTAGCCAGCGTTCCCAGGTTCATGAGCACCGAGCCGTCTCCATCCAAAACCATAACCTTTCGCTCCGGACAGGCCAGAGCCAGGCCCAGGCCGATGGATGAGGCTAAACCCATTGAGCCGAGCATGTAGAAATTTTCCGGGCGGTCGTGAACGGCGAAGAGCTCTCTGCTCGGATAGCCTATGTTTCCAACCAGGAGAGCGCCCAGGGTGGATGCCGCCTCTGCCGCCAGGGCGATGGCCTCGATCCTCTTCATTTAGTCCTCCAGAAATCGAGATCCAAGAGTACAGCCGCGGGCTTTCTCTCTTTTGCGGCCCATTCCCAGGCACGGGCCACAGTCTCCTCTGCGCCATCTGGATTAGGCGAGCAATGGCTGATGTTCATCGCATCAAGCAAGGGCACGGTGAGCTGGCCCATTGGCACCTGACCGATAATCGGCTCACCAGCTCCGCCCCGGTGGCTGATGATCATGAGCAGAGGAACGGCGTAGAGCATGTCCAGGGATGCGAGAGCATTGATGCAGTTTCCCAGGCCCGAGTTTTGCATGAGCAAGGCAGGCCTGCGGCCTCCCATCCAGGCTCCGGCGCATATTCCTACACCTTCCTCCTCACGGGTGACGGGCAGGTGGATGATATCCGGGTCGCCTCCAACCAGTGCGAGCAGCTCTTGCAGATTGACGCAGGGCACAGATGTCACGAAGTTGATTCCGGCGTGCTTCATGCCCTGATAGACGGCGAAGCTGGGATTCATTCGTGGCATATTTGTCCTGCCAGGCCAAAAAACCTTCTGCAAGACATTTTTATGAGTTGTCAGATATTTTATAACTTAATGAGAAAATTTAAATCCTAATAATAACTCAGTACTTAAAATAGGTACATTGAGAAATTTATTTAGGGTGATATGAATGTCGTTTACTCTGATCAAAGGCACCTTCCACGTACAGGGCTACAGTCCTGATGGCGATTCCGTCCGGTTCAAGGCCAAAGACGCGACTCTCTGGAAGAGGCTC
>JAQTYS010000335.1 GCA_028688175.1 Methanothrix sp.
CATTCAGGCCGTCGATGTTGGAGAGAATCTTGAGGAGCAGGAAAAGATTACCCTTTCTGGCGGCAAGATCGAAGCTCCTGGGACGGAGATAGCAGCGATCCGATGTTGAAAATCCGCCCTGCCTCAGAACCTCCTCCACGCGCTCGGCGAGAAGTTCCTTATCCATCATTATATATCTCAGTTTGACGGCTATTTAAGGCTGACTATGTTCATTGGAATTGATGATACCGATTCTGAAAGAGGGCTATGCACGACCTACCTGGCCGCAGTGCTGATGGAGAGGCTTCGGCCTTTGGGTCAGATGGCAAGCCTGCCAAAACTCATTCGCCTCAACCCCTGTGCTAGATATAAAACGCGTGGCAATGCCGCCATAGCTATTGAGCTGGTGAGCGACCGCACCGAGGAAGTCAGGGCTACAGCCTTAGAGGCCGTGCTGGAACTCTCCGATTTTTCCGGGATGAATACCAACCCCGGCCTGGTTATCGCGCCGCGGCAGACGCCGCAGATGACGGCCTTTTACCAGCGTGCCGTGACACAGATCTTGGAGATAAAGGAAGCTAAGAGGCTGCTGGATAAAGAAGGAATCTGGTACCGGGGCTTTAAGAAGGGGCGTGGCCTGATTGGAGCCCTGGCGGCCATCGGGGCAGCGCTTCCTGACTACACCTACGAGCTAATCGCTTACCGGGAACGTGCGCGCTGGGGTACGCAGCGCCGCATAGATGCTGCATCCGTCTGGGAAGCGGATGCCCTAACCTATCCGAGCACCTGGGATACGGTGGATCATCATAATAGTAGGGTCGTCTTTGCCCCACACTCAGCTGATCCGGTGTTATTTGGCATAAGAGGCAGCGACCCGCTGGCGATCTTGGAGGCATTGCAGATTATAAAATCTGAGCCCATTGAGCGAAGCGTTCTCTACCAGACCAACCAGGGTACAGATGCCCATATCCTGGAAGGCGTTGTGGCCGATGTGAGGGATTCTGAGAGCTACAGGCTGCATGGCTTGGTGGCAGAGTCGCCCCAAGCTATTGCCGGCGGCCACCTCTTTTTCCTGCTGCAAAACGGCACCAGCCAGATTAACTGCGCCGCCTTCGAGCCCACCAAAAACTTTCGCGATACAGTCAAGCAACTCATTTCCGGTGATGAGCTGGAGGTCTACGGCTCTGTGCAAGATGGAACGCTTAACTTGGAAAAGATCAACATACTGCATCTAGCGGACGACGTCGAGATGTCTGCTCCCTTCTGCCCCCAATGCCAAAAGAGGATGGAGTCTGCAGGCAAGGGTCAGGGCTACCGCTGCCGCCGCTGCAAGACCCATGCTGATGATCGTGTGCGCCGGCTTCTCGCCCGAAAGCTGGAGACGGGCTACTACGAGGTGCCGCCCTGCGCTCGCCGCCATCTCTCCAAGCCGCTGGTACGCATGAGCAAAGAGAAGACTCATTGCAGTAGATGATTCCGGAAATCGGGTTCTAAAATTAAGAAAAGGCTAGAAAGGCGGCCATCAGCCGCCTTGTTATGTTTATTTCTTGAAGGCGCCTTCCAGGGGCGGTACAACCTGTTTCTTGCGAGAGAGGCACTTCTCCTTGTAGATGGAGTTGTTGGCGATCTTGCCTGCAAAAGCCTTCTCGAATCCTGCGGCTGCGGCTGCATTTCCAACGAAGAGCAGATCGCTGGCTTCTTTCATGACATCAGTGAGCATGAGCACGACCATATCCAGCTTCTCGGCCTCTTTCATCTTATTCATCTCTTCCAGGATGGCAGCTCTCTTGGGGGCGAGATCAGCTAGGTCCATGACCTCAACCTGGCCCACGCCGGACTTGGTGCCTGAGAAGTCGAACTTCTTGAAGTCACCCATGAGAATCTCCTTGGCGGACTTGGCTGACATGTTGCTCTTGGCTTTGAGAAGCTCCATGCCGAAGGCCATTGGGTCGACGCCCGCGATCTTGGCCAGCTTTTCGACTGCTGCCTTGTCGCGAGGAGTGCAGGTCGGAGACTTGAAGAGCACTGTATCGGAGAGAATGGCTGACATCATCAGGCCGGCCATCTGTTTGCTGATGGCGATCTTGTTCTGTTCGTAGAGGTTCGCGATGATGCCGCCTGTTGCGCCCACCGGCTCATTGAGGAAGAATATGGGCTTGCCGGTAGCAAGGCCGCCGATCTTGTGGTGGTCTACAATCTCCACGATATTTTCCATTGAGAGTTTGTCCACAGCCTGAGCCATCTCATTGTGATCTACCAGGATGACCTTCTTGTCGGTGGCATCGGTGAGCTTCTCTGGATATGCAACTTTGAAGTAATCCAGCAGGAACTTTGTCTCGCCGTTTATGTCTCCTGCGGCGGCAGCGACGGCCTCTTTCATTCCCAGGGCGTTCTTCAGATTGGCATAAGCGATTGCAGATGTTACAGAATCGGTATCTGGGCTCTTGTGCCCAACTACGTAGATCTTGTCGGTCAAATGTTGCACCTCAAGCATTGATAGTGTACAACTTCAACTTAAAGCTTACTAGGCAGCCAAGATAATCCCCGGAAAATTGTCAACTTATCCAGGGATAACTTTATAAATTTAGGCTGCATTCACCTCATGTCCCTTTAGAGGGCTGACACAAGCTGAGAATATATTCTGCTGTGAATGTTGGTGCAAGAAGGGGACTACAGGCCGCGTTGATAGGTCCTTATGGTAGGATACTGACTTTCTGTCTACCAATGACCATGAGACAACCCAAATGCGGTACAGACGCCCGCTACGAGGGTTACTGGGCTGACTGCGGATACCCATCGGATGACGTGCCAGAGTTAGTATCGGGCGACAAATCTATCTTTTAGTGGATTTCCAGCGACAATTTAATCACTCTTTAGCCCC
>JAQTYS010000068.1 GCA_028688175.1 Methanothrix sp.
ATAACCACATCATAGATCTCAAGTACAAAAATATGAAGACCTACTTTTATATGCTCTCCAGCATGGGCCGAAGCAAGGAAGACCTCTCTATCGGAACCTTCTGCCATGAGAGCGGCCATATGCTCTGTCGCTGGCCGGACCTCTATGATTACGGCAATCGGGACGGTGACTTTGAGAAGAGCGCGGGCCTGGGCTACTTCTGCCTCATGAGCGCCGGCAATCATAACGATGATGGAAGAACTCCTGCGCCGGTATGCGCCTTCCTGCGTAACCTTGTCGGATGGTGCGATAAGACGGTTCGTCTGAGCAAGCCCGGCCAGTATCAGGTTGATCATGGCGATTACGGTTCAGTTATAATTTATGAGACCGGTAAGATAAATGAATATTTCCTGGTGGAAAACCGCTCCAAGTTGGGCCTTGATGCCTCCATTCCCGCCAGCGGCCTGGCTGTCTATCATTGCGACACACTGGGCTCAAATGAATGGCAGGGCGGGTCTGCCACTAAACATTACCAGTGCGGGCTCTTGCAGGCTGACGGAAGCCTGGATCTGGAGACCAACCGCAGCATGGGTGACGAAAAGGATCTCTTCGGCAAGATGATGGGAATTGCCCTCAGCCATGCCACAAGACCTTCTACGATTCTTTGGGATGGATCGGATTCAGGGCTGACGATATCAAATATCAGCGAGCCGGGCCGTACTGTGACATTTGTGGTTGGGCAAGAAAAGACTGATCATGTGGCCAAAGGATCATCGACATCCGGCGAAATCATTCCCGACAATAGCACCACGGGCCTTTCCAATACAATATTGCTCGATCAGGATGGCAAGGTCAAGCAGCTGGTGGTGCAAGTCGATATAAGCCACAATAACATCTCCAACCTGAGAGTAGAACTCACCTCACCAGGCGGCAAGAGAGCCATTCTGCACAACCGCACCGGGATCGGCAAGAAGGATCTGAAGATGAGTTATGACTCCAAGTCAAAGGCATCTCTTGTCCCTCTTCTCGGCCAGTCCATAAAGGGCAAATGGACAATCAAGATAAGGGATTTGGCAAGCAGAGACACAGGCAAGCTGAACAAATGGAGCCTGGAAGCTACTTTCTGAAAGATGCCTGCTTCCGATCTTAATAAATTTTTTAAACTTAATCCACATTTTTGTAGCTATGCAATTGCATCCGTGTTTCCATGAGATTCAGATGAGGCTCAGAAGAGACTTAAAGCTAAATAATATATGGCTAAAGCAGCAACAAATGAGGTGTTATAATTGAGATTCAATTGCTTATGCTTATGTCTTATGACCCTGATCTTGGGTGCAGGGGCAGCAAGCGCAATAGGTGCGCAGGGCTTTTCCTTGGATCAGTCCATTGGTCTGACCGGGGGAGCTTTTAATGAAGAATACGTAAACAGCCTGTTCGGCATCGGTGATGCAAGTACGGATTTGAGCGGACCGTGGTTTGGCCCCGAGTTTCAGAACACCAGCAGTGCTACTTCCTTCCTCTCAGAGTTTCTTATCAACAGCAGCGTGCCGGTGATCGGCTTTAGTCCGGTGAAAATTGATGTCACACATAAGATGCCATCGCGTATCTATTTCGGCAGCGGCAAGGAAATTACCTACACTCAGTACCAGTCGGCCACAGCCGCCGCGAGAGGCAATGAACTGTGGATCCAGAAGGGTCTGGATTGGTCCGCGTATGCTATAGTCCCGGCAGGAACCGGCCTGCAATTGATCGCCTTTGCTCCCGCAGGCGGACAGGCTGATTATTATGAAATCACTCAGACGGATACTTCAAGCATAACCAACAAACGGGTAAATTTCTTCGCAGGCTATAACAGCCTCAACTACATGGCGGACAAAGTGGGCAGGCACATTCTGCTCTTCGTGCAGAATAACCAGCCCAGCAACTCCATCATCATTGATGTGATCAGCCAGGCACCGCCAACCAGCCAGGTCTCGGCTGCCGGCCAGATGCCGCCCTCCTCAAATATGCCGCCTGCCTCCAACCAGGCCTATGCAGGTCAGACCTCGACAACAAGCGGCCCGGGCCAGACCACCACCAGTGTGACGACCTCATACCAGACATACGGCACATCCTATCCGCCACAGACGACTGTTGGCGGGGACACGCCGGTAACGATTCAAACGACGATGAGAGGATACGATGTCTACGTTGACGGCGCCATGGTTGGCAAAGAAGGCAGCAATGGCGATGCCCCGGATGGCGTCTTCAGATTCTCAGTCGTGGGCGGCATGGCGCATACCATTCGCATCTTTGATGGCGCGAACAACTATGAGAAGACTATGAGCTTCCCGAGGGGTGTGGCCAAGATCATCAATGTGCCAGCGGCTACTACCGTTTACACCACTGCCATTCCATATTAGTGGCCAATTCCATACCATCAGCCACATAATCCTTTAGAGAGAGACTGCAAACAGGTCTCCAATAATTTTTTATAGAAAAGCAGGCAGAAGACCCGCTCCCTTCAGGGGCATGGGAGGAAGTCACTATCTTGTTATGAGAATAAGATGAATAGCGGATGAGCACAAGGAGAGCAGATCGGCCTAATGATCGCTCTATCACCTAGCCAAAAAAAGGCCTAAGAATGAGATGATAATGGAATTTGTGTGCAATTTGATGTCCGCCTGTGGGATGTATCCGCTTGGATTAGGCAACAATGGGGATGGTGCGACTGTTAACCTTGGAGCATTCAGCTTTGGCAAAGTCGGAAGCTCCCCCCATAACCCCTAAAGATTAGCTCACACCCCCTGAGCCCCGGTACTGATCCAAAATAGGTGAAACACGCAAGTAGCTTGGGATTTGCACCGACAAAGAGCAAAGCAAACCGGCCTGCAATTCATCCCTAAGCTCAAGGGCAAGAAGGTTACTAAGCTGGTCCGCTAGCTCGAGGATGCAAGCCAGCGGGAAGATCTCATGGCAGGAGAGGACGGCATAGTTGCAGAGCATGGAGCCAGAATCTGGCGGTCATCATTCCCCCTCATGGCAGCTTGAGATATCCCTGCTCCTCTTTATTCCCTTCTCCAATGCCATGAGCAGATCATCGTTCTCTCTCAGGCTCTCAACTATGGCTTCTGTGATGCCGCCTTTGGTCGCCATTTTGCCGATGTGAATCTGTCTCTCCTCTTCCGTCTCAAAAACTGGCAGAACATCCCTGGCCCATGAGCAGATCTCAGCAAAGTCAGGGTAGAGCCGGGAGAGGCTTTTGCATGCCTTCTCTCTCGCGCGATCACAATCTTCCGATTCTAAAAAGGCTGCTGGAAGGCACACTCCCACGGTGAAGATGTGCATCAGGTCCTCATCAAGAAGCTTATAGACCCGCAGATCCAGGCCCCGGAGAATCCTAATCATGACCTCATTATTGGGATAGATTGCAGTGATGCCCCTCTTCTCCTGAATGGTGGAAGGGCCGCTGGGCATCATCCTCACTGCCTCAACACCCAAGATGCGTCTTATGGCCTGCAAAGGAACTCCGGCCATGCAGGAGATAACCATTGTGTCCTGTGGAAAAGACAGCCCCCGCAGCTCTGGCAGGGACTGGGGTGGAATAGTGAGGAATATGATGCTGCAATCCCGGCATATCTCATCGTTTCTGGCCAGGCAGTGGTGCAGCCCGCAGTCAACAATATTCTGTAGAGACCTCCTGCTTTTGCCAGAGAGAGAGCCTCAGCCGGTCTGAGGAGAATCCACGGGAGACAAGCTCCAAAGCTATAGCCCTTCCAAGGTGGCCACAACCGATTATTCCTATGGTCTCTTTGGAGAGAAAATCGAGAGATGATGTGTTCATATTCAAGCAACTCTTCAAAGCTCAAAGCTCTTTTTGCATTTATACATTGCAGGAATCATGGCGGCGCGGGGCACGAGGCTTGCAGATTTGGAGCCGATCATCGTGGCTGCCGAAAAAGAGAGCTGCCAATCTCCGAGGCACACCTTTGAGAGGATACGAATGTGACCCGATCCGCCGAGCACGTGGGCCTGCATAGCTCGGCTTTTGTGGCTCTGGTTTTAGCAGCCTTAAGTGGCTGAAAGAATCGTATCTGGCGTGCATACCACATTTAAGGATATAACATTTATACCAACTGGCTATTATGCAGATGCCGGAGGTAAATGTCCATCAAGCACAGGAGATTTGAAAAGGTTGATGGCGAAGTGATTTTCGTTGATGAATCAGGAAATCCAGACCTTTCCGCGACATCCAAACGCTTATACCCATATTACTCAATTGGTTTCGTGTACTGCAAAAATCCATCACAATTGAGGACCGATCTGAAGAGGATGCTAAAAAGATCACACGAGCGTGATAGATATCCTCCAGACATCACAGAATTGAAATTCTACCTCCCTATGAGCGAATTGGTCCGGCTTGGCTATGAGAAACGCGAGCTTGATGAATATCTGGCAAAGCTCCCAAATGTGCGCCAAAAGTCTCTTGAAGTGATATGCAAAAACGCGACAAATATATTTGCAGCAGTCTTGATCAAAAAGAAAGCACTTGGTACATGGACCTCCGAACGAATTGGAAATTATCTCTTTGCTCAAACATTGGTATTGGATGTAATGAATAATATTTCTCCTCAATACCCTCCCTCAATTCTATACGATCCGGGGCGGTTATCCCCTTCCCAAACAGATGAGTTCAAGCAATACCTCAATGGCAAAGATCATTATTTTGAACGCATGGGGATAAAACAATATGAAGGGCACTTACCAAACCCACAAGCACGAGCTTCGCATATAGAACCTGGTATTTGGGCAGCGGACATTGTAGCGGGTGCATTCAATTGTAAATATACCAACAACGATAGCTCGTATTCAGAATTGCTAAAAACGAAATGCATCCTACATGACGAACGATTATATTGGCCTTAAGAGTTAATTGGACAGCCCCTTGGTAGTCCCAATCAGGCATGAGCCCCTCTCGCCCAAACGGGCACGGTTTCCCAAGGACTTACCTATCCATGTTGATTATTAAATCATTTTAGTATATATTTCTTTTTCTACTATCAGCACGGTTATCGATTTAGGTCAAATCCAGCCTACAGAATTCCCACTCGCCTTACTTGTGCCCTTCGTTTAGGACGGAATCAGGGCTAATCCCTGCCTTTTCAAAGGCGGGATACAGCCCGTACCTATCGAAAGATATGTAAACTAATTGTGACCATACGTATATCTTAAGGTGACTAAAAAAAGAGCATTGTGTGAGAGCGAGATGTTATGTCTATATCATCGGCTTCATGAACAAATAGCAAAAGCAGAAAGGTGAAGTAAACCATTGAGAGTGTTTCGATATAGACTCAAGCCAACAAAAGCTCAAGTAACCAAGCTGAATGAGCAACTAGAGCTTTGCCGATGGGTCTATAACGAAACGTTGGCTATGCGAAAGAATGCCTTTGAACAAGATGGGAAGTCTGTAAGCTACTTTGAATCCAAGAGGATGCTACCGATCTGGAAAGAGATGAAGCAGGAACTGAAAACCGTTCATTCTCAGGTATTGCAGGACGTGGTTCTGAGGGTTAACCTCGCATTCAGAGCCTTCTTCAAACGGGTTCAATCTGGCGAAAAAGAAGTTGGTTATCCTCGCTTCAAGGGAAAGAACAGATACGATAGCATCAGTTATCCACAGAGTGGCTTCTACATAGACGGCAACGTGATTTGGTTATCCAAGATTGGTGATATCAAATTCAAGTTGCATCGCCACATTGATGGATGCGTTAAGAGACTGACCATCCGAAGATCATCAACCAAAAAATGGTATGTGTCTTTCCTGGTTGAAGATGCCCAAAATCACATTCTGCAACCCTCTGATGAGATGGTCGGCGTGGACATGGGTATCAAGAACTTCGCTGTGCTTTCCAATGGCGAGTTCATCGAGAATCCTAAATTCCTTCTAGCTGATGAAGAAAGACTCAAGAAGGCTCAAAGCAAACGTGACAAGCTGCCAAAAGGATCTGCTAAGAGAAGGAAAGCAAGCAAAATTGTAAGTCATCTGCACGAAAGGGTAACCAATCAAAGAGAGAACTTTGCCCAACAACTGAGCCGAGAATGGATCAACAAATATGGAATAATAGCATTTGAAGACCTGAATATAACCAAAATGGTTCATAATCACAACCTAGCGAAGAGCATATTGGATGCTGCTTGGAATAAACTGGTACAATATACTTCATACAAAGCGGAAGATGCTGGTAGGAAAGTAGTATTGGTTAATCCTGCAAATACATCTCAGATATGCTCAAGCTGTGGTCAAATAGTCAAAAAGGATCTATCTATCAGAGTCCATAATTGTCCCTATTGTGGATTATCGATAGATAGAGATCTCAATGCTGCTCTTAACATCGCAAGACTGGGGCTACAGTCTTTGGCATCAGCCTAGATGCCCGCCAATTCATTGGCGGGAGTGGTCACTAGTATCACATGTTTTTGCGAGCTGGAGGAAATCGCTTGGCGGGAAGATCTCACGGCAGGAGAGGACGGTATAGTTGCAGAGCATGGGGCCAGAATCTGGCCGTCATCACTTCCCCCCGTAGCAGCTTGAGATATCCCTGCTCCTCTTTATTCCCTTCTCCGATAGATTGCAGTGATGCCCCTCTTCTCCTGAATGGTGGAAGGGCCGCTGGGCATCATCCTCACCGCCTCAACACCCAAGATGCGTCTTATGGCCTGCAAAGGAACTCCGGCCATGCAGGAGATAACCATTGTGTCCTGTGGAAAAGACAGCCCCCGCAGCTCCGGCAAGGACTGTGGTGGAATGGTGATGAATATGATGTTGCAATCCCGGCATATCTCATCGTTTCTGGCCAGGCAATGGTGCAGCCCGCAGTCAACAATATTCTGCAGAGACCTCCTGCTTTTGCCAGAGAGAGAGCCTCAGCCGGTCTGAGGAGAATCCACGGGAGACGAGCTCCAAAGCTATAGCCATTCCAAGGTGGCCGCAACCGATTATTCCTATGGTCTCTTTGGAGAGAAAATCGAGAGATGATGTGGTCATATTCAAGCAACTCTTCAATGCTCAAAGCTCTTTTTGCATTTATACATTGCAGGGATCACGGCGGCGCGGGGCACGAGGCTTGCAGATTTGGAGCCGATCTTATTCGCAACTATCTAAAATACCTGCTACCTGGTCGATGAGCTTGCATCAAGACCGTGGCCGGTGCATGGCGGCCTCGTGAATCACCGCGGGAGGCTCACGAGATCGAGATCGAGATATATGGGCCGATCATCGCGGCAGCCGAAAAATAGAGCTACCAATCTCCGAGGCACACCTTTGAGACGATACGAATGTGACCCGATCCGCAGAGCACGTGGGCCTGCATAGCTCGGCTTCGGACAGGTTGGTGGATCACTTCTCTCCTCACTGCTGCTGCCACTGATATTGTACTACCCAACGAGAGACACGATTAATTGATTGGTACTTGATGGAACTGGATTAATGGGCGTGTTGATGTTGTCAGAATCCTAGATAATCGATAAGCTCCAGCAGTTTCTTGAACTCGGTGGGTACTTGATGGGTACTTGATTGACGGACCATATGATGACGAAAATCAGTGTGCCTGTGATCTTCCGCAAGTTCATCCAGAGCTTCGTGGGGACTCCAGGCGCTTGAGATAGGTCGGTCTAGGACCCTGGGGCTTATCGTGGTTGAGAGAAGATCCTGGCAGCTAGCCGTCTTATATGAAATGAGCCAAATATTACATAAGAAGTAGTCCTGAAGGGCGATGAGTTCACGGAGCTTCAGCAGAGCGCCGAGAAGGAGATGCCGGGCTGAGACAGGAGCTGGCTGAGAACGACAGGCTGATCAAATAGGCTAATGCGATTTTGTCAGAGCTCCAGCTTGGGGCAACCGCATGAGCAGAAGAAAGGAGATCAGCTTCGACCTGGACAGGCTTGTCCGTGCTACTGTCGATCTATGTATTTCCGGCTTGATGATCTTGGGCTTCCTGCAAGGAGCAAACTCTCCAGGCAGAGCAGAGAGGGGCTGGTCTGCGGATACGGGCTGATTGTGGTCGATGGAAAGCTGATCAAGGACGATGGACTCTTTGCGGTCGAGCGGACGGTTGCGGTGTCGAAGCTGACCGAGGCCGGGGTGCAACTGGAACAGGGATTCGGGATCCCGAGCGGATGGGTGGGCACGGCGGATGGGAGGATAGTCAAGCCCTGAGGCGATATCCTAAGGGGGCGGTTGCGGAAGAGTAGTGTCACATCATCCCAAGAAAAATGCTATTTATTTGACGCAACTAAGGCTGACAGGCGCATACGGTGCAACGTGGCGCAACTTATTCAAAAGTCCTCACGCCCTTTTTAAATGAATTTATGAATAGACTAAGGCAACGCGAATACCAGCTGGTTGAGAAACCAAAGGAGATCAAGAAAAATGGATGGTGGCAGTTCTGGAAGTGATCAAATGACAGAAGAGAAAGCAACTACGACCAAGCCAACACCAAAGCAAACCGGCCCTCAATTCATCCCCAAACTCAAGGGCAAGAGAGTCATTATCCGCCTAGTCTTAGGAGGCCAGCCTATCACCGGCATCTTGGAAGGCTACAACCCCTATGAGATCCATCTGCAGACCACAAAAGGGCAGTTTCTGGTATTCAAATATGCCATCGCCACAATCGAGCCTGTGGACGAGCCGAAGGGATTCACGATATGACCTTATCAACAATCTGCGGTCCCTGGATCGATCCTGCGAAGAAGAGATCAAGAAAAAGTTGGCGATAGTTCTGCAAGTGATTTGCCCCTTCTTCACCGGCGATCTATCACAAACTGGGCAATTCCCTCTATGCGGTTCGAGCAAACCCGAAATTTCCATCCGATCCTTCCTAAACTCGGGCGATTAATAACCAGGTACCTATAGATAGCGAAAAATTCGGAGCATGGTTATTATAATTATCACTATCTGGTCAGACATAATTCGACTCATAGCTATCGAATTTGGCCTGCCTGGTTATTAAAATCGCGGTGTTTGGGATCCTTGCGATTTCGGAGCCAAAATATCAAGAAAAATAACCGCGTGACAAATTTCAAAAATTGATTACTTTACGCAAATTTTCTAATTCATAAGTTGCCAGGAAAAAGTATGATCTGGTTTTTCCTTACTGCAGGATGCGGGATTTGAGAAGCTAAGTGCTAAGATGGAGCGAGAATGGAGCACTCTTGGCCGTCTTCTATGGTGAGTCCTACACTTGCTCCGAGGAGGCGTTAGATACATCCGAAACTGTAGCCGTCCTCTCAGATTTTAATGGTTCCCGTCTACTTGAAAGAGATGAAATCATTTTGCTTAGCATTTCAGCTTTCATTTCTCCATTTAAATCTTGCACAATGTTGAAAGATAGCAGCACATTCTGAACATCAAGAAGGCTATTATGATACTCTTTCAATTCCCTAACGGTTTTGTTATAAAGAAAAAAGAAAACCCCAGATATAAACTCTATAATAATCCCAGAAGCTGCAGAAAGGTATGCAAGATTATTTGTGAGGTTGTCCTTATCTTCAAAACCAATATAAAGCCCGAACATTATGAAACCAAAACCAAAGGCCCCAGAGCATATCGAAACTAAAAAACTTTTTTGTGTATGGTCCTTAATAAGAGCATTGTATGCATGAAGGTATTGCATATTGAATCCAACAAGTTCTTTGAAAAATCCTCTAGTAATGGCTGCAGCGGTGGGGTCAGCTATTTGTTTCTTCTCTCTTTCGGTTGAGACTAGAATATCTATGTTCAATTTTTGGATTTTCTCCCATAGAGAATATATATATAAAATGTTTAAAAATGGGAATACGAATAGAATCATATATATAAGAACATCAACAAATTGACGTGCAATGTTATCGCTATCATCCCAAGGTAATCTAATGTGAAATGTGAAAAGATAGTACCAAAATATGATTACTAAAATTTCTAAAATTATTGAGAAAACAATCCCGTGATATAATTTTTTGCGATCCAAACGGAGCTTGGCTATTTCAACATGAATTTCCTCTAAGGTGGATTCGAACAAGGGTTCGCCTATCATAATTCATTCTGGATATTCCTGAACTATATATATTAGTCGCAAAACTGTACTGTTGAATCCTATGGTTGTACAAAAATTTACACGATCGTAAGATGCTAATTTTATAAAGCCATCACCACGAGATTCAACAGAAACGGCCAGGGAGACTTATATCCGTTACATCCAGCAAGATTGGCTCACCTCGTCTGATACTTAGCACAATCAGCAAGCTAGCCCTATCACAAAACCGGGAAGAGTCCAAGGCTAAGAGATGGTGGCAGTTCTGGAGGTAGTCAATGACCATGAAAATAGACAAGAAACGCATCGATATAACTCTTCGTCAGCTAGTTGTGGTTATCCTGCTATTAATGCTTCCATGCCAATGCGTGAAAATTGGTTAGGCCTAACTACTAACTATTTTTCTCTTCTCCATCTATAAGGCCTATTTGTAGTGTATTACTCTTTTTTCTTCCACTTCTCCAAGGTAAGACATATATGAAATTTGGCAAATTCACGCCAAATATTGCGTTTGAAGCAACGCTATAAGGGCGGTGCTAAAATTGGTTAGCAGTTAGGCCTAACTAATTCAGATTTTAATATAATAACATCTTGCCTCCTATCAAGATGATATGGTTTTCTTTCGATGAAGTCACAGATCAGAAGCAGATTTGAGAATCGCTCTTTGGAAAGGTGCATCTTTTTCCTGGCATCCTTCGCAAGTATCTTGCCGCCATTGGCTACAAGCAAAGCTCTGAGAATATCAGCCCGGTCCTTCTGCATAGGCTGTGGTGCCTTCCTAGTCTCGGTCCGGAGCTGGTTGATTAGCTTGAGCTGGATCTCTTGGTTCTCCGAGAACGTAGTGTTCTCTTTCTCCTGGGATGCAACCCTATCCACGAGTCCACCTACCTCGGCCCGCAAAGCAATCAGCTCCGCTAAGAGCTGATCCTCCGACATGGAAGAGCCTTAAAGGAGAGAACGACCCATATCCGGGCCTGTCTCCATCTCCTTGCAATCTGCCTGCGCTGGCCTGCAGCACAGCGGACCTTCTTGCACCCTATTGAGTACATCGCAGAGCCTCGAAGGTTTTTATCGCGGCTTCTCCGTTTCTTCGCTCAGCTCCCAGCCTGTCCACGGGCCTTCGCAATATTCGCCGACGCGATGATCCCCGACCAAGTGACAGTTACGGCATAGTAGCCAGTTAGGTAATCGTATTCGCTAACTGCTCATCAAATGACAACTTTGAGTAACGAGGCTATCTAAGAGGAACGCGACATAAGCCCGAGTAGATAATATAAAAATATTCGCATCAAACCGCAAAGATCTGCATCATCGAAAGCTCAGCACTCATCGCTCTAAGAAAGCAACGCGAAGAAAAGGGTAATTTTATGCGCCGATCGGGATTCGAACCCGAGTTTAGGCGTTGGCAACGCCTAGTGATAACCGCTACACTATCGGCGCTATCGTGTTTCACGAAGCATCCCCTACAATCATCTTCTAGTCTAA